>CAMYJL010000111.1 GCA_947258645.1 uncultured Nitrospinota bacterium | reverse complement strand
ACGGGCCGGCGATTACGAATTTCATCGGGCCGACCGGGGTGGGAAAAACGACGACGATCGCGAAGATCGCTTCGGCCTGCACGAAGCGGCGTCTCAAGGTTGGCCTGATCACGTTGGACACGCTGCGCGTGGGCGCTCTGGAGCAGATGCGCCAGCTGGCCGGGATGCTGCGGCTGCCGCTGCTCCCCGCGAGATCGAAAGGGGAGATGGACCGGGCCTTGCAGAAATTTCAGAAAGCCGATGTCGTGCTGATCGATACGCCGGGGCGAAGCTACGGAAGCCAGCCGAGAATGGAAGAAATTGTAGAATTATTCGGCCGAAATGATAGACAAGGCGAAAACCATCTCGTCCTGGCCGCAAATACGCATTTGGGCGACCTGAAACGGATGGGACAAGAGTTTTCCCGTGTTCCTCTTCACGGCCTCACGTTCACAAAACTGGATGAGACCAGTCAATTTGGTGTAATCTTTGAATTGCATATGGACCTGGGCGCGCCAGTTACGTATTTGACGTCGGGTCAGCGTATTCCGGAGGATCTCGAATCGGTTTCCCCGGAAAAACTTGCTCGATTAATCTTGCCTGCCGCCCGGGTTTTGGCCTCTGCCAACGGAGCCGCAATTTAAAAAAGGGAAATTCATTATTTTATGGATATCGGTGAGAGAACTGCTGCCATTCAATCAGGTGATCAAGCGCCGCCGAAACGCCGTGTCCGCGTGCTTTCCGTGACGAGCGGCAAGGGAGGGGTGGGCAAAACCTGCGTCTCCGTCAATCTGGGATACTGGCTGGCGAAGAGGGGGGCCAGGGTGCTCCTGCTGGACGCCGATCTGGGCCTGGCGAATGTCGATGTCGTCCTGGGGCTCAGGTCCGAATATACCCTCCAGCATGTGCTCTCCGGGGAGAAAAGCATTTCAGACATTCTCCTGGAAGGGCCGGGGGGGATGAGTATCCTTCCGGCGGGTTCCGGCGTTGCCGAGCTTGCGGACCTGAGCGAAGAGTCCAAGATACAACTCTTCAGCGAACTGGAATCCTTGGATATGCCGTTCGACTATCTCCTGGTGGATACGGGCGCGGGAATCAGCCGTACGGTTCTCTATTTCAACAACGCGGTTCAGGACGTTGTCCTGGTGGCCACTCCGGAACCCACCTCGATTACCGACGCCTACGCGCTCATGAAAGTCCTCGGTGAGCAGAGGAAAGGCTACCGTTTCCGGATTCTCGCCAATATGGTGGAAAACGAGACGGAGGGAAAAAACGTGTACCGGCGTCTGAGCACGGTGTCAGATAAATACCTGGATGTCTCCACGAGTTTCCTGGGTCATATCGTCGCCGACCCCAATGTGGCGAATGCCGTGCGCAAGCAAACGGCCCTGTCGGTCGCTTTTCCAAAATCCCCCGCCGCCCGGTGTTTGCGGAACCTGGCGGAGCGGATTCACGAGCTTCCCCGTAATGATTTTCCTGCCGGCCATTTGCAGTTTTTCTGGCGGCGTCTCGCGGAGCAGATGGCGTAAGCCAACGGGCCCGCATGTTTCTGTTATTCCGCCCATTTGACCGTTTCGTAGGGGAACCTGCCATAAGGATATCGCGTTGAACTCGGCGATTTTGATGACGGCTCTGACGAAAATTGCGCTCGCTTTCGCTCTCGTTGCTTTCACGGTGGCCGTGGGCACGGGACTGGTCGCAGGAGTCGGTTTCACCTTGCTTCTCTACAGGGCAAGCATCGCCGCGGGAATTTTCGCGCTGTTCGGTGGCTTGGTAAGTCTCATTCTCCTGTTGTTCTTCTCCGAGCGGTAAAGGCGGAACATATGAGTCCTGAAAAGGATTTTGACCCTTCCGATCGCGATGGCCTGATTATCCAGTACACGCCTCTGATTAAATTTATCGCGAATCGTATCGCCATTCGCCTCCCTCCGCATATCGACATCAACGATCTCATCAGCTCGGGCGTCCTCGGTCTGATTGACGCGATCGGAAAATACGATCCGTCGCGCGAAGCGCAGTTCAAGACATATGCGGAGTTCCGAATCCGCGGGGCCATGCTCGATGAGCTTCGTTCGATGGATTGGGTTCCGCGCTCCGTTCGCCAAAGGTCCAACAAAATCGAGAACGCCCTGGCGCGGCTCGAACAGGAGCTGGGCCGTCCCGCGGAAGACGACGAAGTGGCCGAATCGCTCGGTCTCGAAGTGGGCGAATTCCAGGATATGGTTTCCCGCTCGGCGGGCATGGCCATCCTCAGCCTGGACGAAGTGATCGACTATTCCGGTGAAGGGGAGGGCGGCCGGACCATCCTGGACACCCTCTCGGGCCTGGAAGATGATGATCCGCAGGCGAAGCACGCTTTCGAAGAACTCAAGCACCTTCTGGCCCAGGCGATCGACGCTCTTCCCGAACGGGAGCGGCTCGTCCTTTCCCTCTACTATCACGAAGAAATGAGCATGAAGGAAATCGGCCAGGTGATGGAGGTGACCGAGTCCCGGGTTTCCCAAATTCACTCCAAGGCTGTCGCCCGTATCAAAGGGCGCCTTCGCATCATGGTGGGTGAGAAACAGTAGCTGAATCTCCCCCCTCTCTCCCCCGAACACTCCTGACTCTCTTCTTGCCGTACGAGATTTCCCGGTGCCGCTTCGGCAGAAAGTTTCGTGAATTTTCAATTTGTATAATTTTTAGAATTTCCTCCATTCCCGTCTGTGTCGGTCTTCTCCCGCCATCCGGAATCCAGAGTAATTAATTCTATTTTATTAATGAAAAAACCGTTTTTCGCCGTTACATTTAATGAAGGGAAGGCATGTTTCGGCCTTTCCCATGAGGAGGTAGCTCATGTCTCAGTCAATCAACTTTCCGCTTTCCAGTCCGCAGGTGCAGGCGGCGGAGCGGGTTCAGACCCAGATCCAGCATGCGGCGGGAAATCTGCAACATGCTCTGGCGGGCGAGGCTGAGAAAAAACGCCAGGAGGAGGCGGAAACTGTGAATGAAACCTCCGAGACGGAAAATCCCGTTGTCGATGAGGAAGGGCATCAAGACCAGCAGCGTGAAGCCGGGGATAAGGGAGAAAAGCAGGATGAATCTTCTCCCGGCGGGGGCGCCGATCCTTCCGAGCAGTCTGATGAAGACGATATGCAAGGCCGCTTCATCAATGTGGTCGTTTAAACTTGGCTGTTTCCTCTTTCAAAGACGTTTCCTGATATGATGTCAGACCCACCACTTCAGATTGCCACCACCGGTGCGTACCCGGTTCTCGCGGCCGCAGGCGAGGAGGGAGCGCCGCAGCTGCCTGTGGGAGAAATTTTGCTCGCCACGGTGAGCGGCTCTCCTGCGGCCGGAGCTCCCGGCTTGCGGCAACTCGTTTTGGAAAAAGGCCCGGTGGCGCTGATTCGCCCGGAGGTGCCGTTGCAAAACGGTGAGCGCCTCGCTTTTCAGGTAGAGGGAGAGGGCGGCCAGCAAAAACTTCGAGTGCTCGCGCGTTCGGGCGGGCCCGGCGCACCGCTGGAAACCTTAAGTACGGGGCAGGTGCGTCTGGCGCAGGATCAGCCTTTGACGAGTGAGATCCGCGCCGTTCTGGCGAATACCAGGGGAACCATCCTGGGAGAGGTGCTGAATTTTCGCACCCAGAGATCGGCCCCTGTACGGATCGGATCGCTCATCCTGAATTTTCAGCTCGACGCGGGTGCACGGCCTGGCGACCATTTGTTCATTCGCCCGCTGGAGGCGGGCGGCGCGCCGGCCCTGAATGTTTTTGCGCGGGGAGGCCCCCTGTCGGTTCCGCCGCCTTCCGGAGCCGCCGGTCAGGCGCAGGTGCTGCGGGTCGTTGCCGGGCAGGTCCAGACGCCCGTTACGGCGGGTTTGCCGGCTCCTGGTTCCCTCCTCACGGGGACGCTGATCAGCGTTTCAGGTCCGGGTGCGGAGGTGCAGGCCCGGCTCCCCGGAGAGCCCACGGCGGGAATTCCCCAGCCTCTCCCGAATTCTGTGGCGGGTGAGAGCGCGGAGAGGGCCGCCCCTCTCGTGGAGGGAAGGCCATCCGGCCGGGTGAGCCCGCCGGCGCAATCCGGAGCCCGTCCGGCGGCAAATCGGATTCCGGCGCAGGCGAGTTCTCCGGCCCGAACGGCTCTTCTCCGCTTTCCGGGTTTTGACGCCGAGGTTCCCTGGCCGCCTCAAGCGGCGGCTTCATTTGCACCGGGTTCTCCCGTCCGCGTTCTGGTGAATCAGATAAGTCCCGTGCTGGACCTCGCGCTGCTTCCGCCCGGAGGCGGGAGCGAGATCGGAGGGGCCGGGTACGTTCCCTCCGGTGAGGTAGGCGCCGCGGGTTTTGGTGCGAATCTCATCGCATTGGAGGAAAGTCTCGTGGCCAGGGGCGTCAATGAGCCGGATGGGTCCATTCCGGAGGGGCGGCTCCGCCAGGCGATTGAGGGCTTGCAAGAGGTTCTGCGTTCCGTGGTGCTTCGGGAGGGTGACATGACCGCTCCGCGTTTGCGCGAGGCGATTCAGCGGAGCGGGGCGCTGGGCGCCCTCTCTCAGCGGGCCGCGGAATGGGCCGAGGGAAGTCGTCTCGATTTGCGGGAAGGAATCCAGCGCTTCTTGGGTGCGGTGCGGGAGGCGGAATTGCCGAATAATCATGTCCTGTCGGAATTGGCTGGTCAGGCGGAGCGTTCCCTCACTTCGGTCGAGTTTCTTCAAACGGTGAATGGCCTGCGCCACTTTCTCGATGAGGGGACGTATCTTCAGATTCCTTTCGCGCTGGGAAATGAGCAGGGAACCATGAATATTGTCGTTCGCCGCGACGGGGAGGGCGGCGGCGGCTCGAGCGAAAAGGAGAACCATTCGGCCGTCTTTCTTCTGGAACTGGAAGGGCTGGGTGCTCTCCGGGTGGACGCTGGGGTGCATAATAATCGGGTGCACGTCCGGTTCACGACGGATGATGAGGGGGTCGGCCGATTCATTGAAAACGAGATCCCCAAGCTGCGCGAAGCGATTGAGGCGCAGGAGTTAGCCGTCGATGGCATTACCTGGATTCTGGGCATGGTGGAGCCCGAACCCGTCGTTCCGGTGGACGAAGGGGACGACCCGTCCCAGGATAACTCCTATATCAGCGTAAGAGTGTAGAGATATCAATAATGCAAAATCATCGCAGGTTGAGAAAATTCATCCCCAAAGAGGCGGTCGCCCTCACCTACCATCCTCCCCGGGACAGCTCGCCCCGGCTGACGGCAAAGGGGCAAGGGGAACTGGCCGATCGCATTATCGAGCTGGCCCGAATCCACAATGTCCCCATTCGGCAGGATGCGGATTTGGTCCATCTTCTGGGGAAACTGGAGCTGGAGACCGAGATTCCTCCCACCCTCTACAAGGTGATCGCCGAGATATTGGCTTTTATTTATTTTGTTAATGAGAAGAAGAAAACGGAAAATGCTGCTTGAGCGTCAATTTGAACCGGCAAATTGTGCCAGTGTGTGAAAAGAGGCATATTTCCTATCAACCTAATGCATGAAGTTATATTTATAACTTATTGATAATAAATATATTATCTATTTTAATTTTCTTCCGAAAACCCCACCTTTCTCTGGCACACCTCTTGCTTTCTCCTACCGTGATTCGGGCTGATCGGGGGCAAAATCCCGGCCCGGATGGGAAGAAAAGCCGTACATCTTTCCGCTTCCAAGGGTAGGAGAGTCAAGGTGGAACCAGGGGCATACGCAATCGTCGGGTCGGCTTTGATGCAGCAACGCCGCCTCGAACTTCTGGCCAACAATCTGGCCCAGATCAATACGCCGGGCTACAAGGCAGATACACCGATCTTTCGGGTCTATGACGGTGAGACCGGAGCCGTGGTGTCCGAGCAGTTCAACCAGTTCGAGACGCAGGTTGTCGAGCAGTCCCAATGGCAATTCACGCATATTGATTTTTCACAGGGCCCTGCCCAGCTGACGAACAATCCTCTGGATCTGGCCCTGAACGGGGACGGATTTTTTGTTTTGCAGTCGCCTGCCGGCCCGCGCTACACGCGCTCGGGCAGCTTCACCCTGAATGGGCAAGGGGAGCTTATCGCCCCGCAGGGCTGGCCCGTTCTGGGTCAGGGTGAGGTGCCCATCCGGATTAACAACGCAGACAACACAAACGGCGGAATATTCATCAACTACGCCGGCCAGGTGATTTCGAATGGCGTGGTGGCCGGACAAATCAAGATCGTGGATTTTCCGAAGCCCTACGTCCTCGAGAAAAAGGGTTTTTCGAGCTTCGCCCCGATCGATCCGGAAGCCCAAACCACTACACTGCAAAACACCAAAATTCAGCAGGGATATGTCGAGGGCTCCAACGTCAACGCCATCGGTGAGATGACGAAGCTGATAGAGATTTCACGCCTCTACGAGTCGTATCAGAAGATGCTTCAGTCTTTCGATGAAGTTGATCAGACAGCCGTCAACGATCTCGGCAACGTCTCAGTCATTTAATCGCAATCGCTTCCGAGGAGGAAATACCTTGATAAGAGCCTTATTCACAGCGGCCACCGGAATGCAGGCCCAGCAACTCAACGTCGATGTCATCGCCAACAATCTGGCCAACGTCAGCACGGTGGGTTTCAAAAAAGCCCGGGCCGATTTTCAGGAGCTGCTCTACGAGACCATCGTCCCGGCCGGGGCGCCGTCCTCCAGTGGAACCGAAATCCCCACGGGTCTTCAGATCGGCGCGGGTGTCCGGCCCGCCTCCACGTCGCGGATTTTTACCGAGGGCGAGTTCAAGCGGACCGACAATGAATTGGATGTGGCCATCGAGGGAGACGGGTTCTTTTCCGTGACCCTTCCCAATGGCGATACGGCCTACTCCCGCTCGGGCGCCTTCAAGCTGAACAGCTCGGGACAGCTCGTCACGAGCGAGGGATTTAGCATCTCTCCGAACATCTCCATCCCCACGACCGCGGTGAGCGTGACGGTGGGTACGGACGGCACCATTTCAGTCGTCAATGCCGGCTCCACGGCCTCTACCCAGGTGGGTCAGCTTACCCTGGTCAAGTTCCAGAATCCCGCCGGCTTGTCCTCGCAGGGGCGGAACCTGTACCTCGAAACCGTCGCTTCGGGCTCTCCCTCGACGGGTACTCCGGGACAGCAGGGCTTCGGAACGATTGCGCAGGGATTTTTGGAAAGCTCGAACGTCAGTGTCGTCGATGAGCTGGTCTCCCTGATCGAGGCCCAGCGCGCTTATGAAATCAACAGCCGGACGGTCCAGGCGAGCGATGAAATGCTCCGGACGGCCTCCGATATCAAGCGGTAAGAGGTTGAAAATGAACAGGTCGATTATCGCTGCGTTGTTGATGTTGGGTTTCGTGATGTCCGGGACGGCCCCGGGGGTCTCCGAGGGAGCCGAGGTCCGGCTCCGGACCACCATTGAGGTAGAAGGAGCCTCCGTTCGGCTGGCCGAGGTGGCCCAGATTTTGGACACCTCCCAGGCAAAAAAGCGCCGCCTGGAGCGCCTCTTTCTCGCTTCCACTCCTCCCGATGGCGAGGATTTTCGCCTGAGCCGCGCAGTTGTGGTTTCCGCGATTCGGGATGCGGGGATCAGCGATGTCGCCGTGACGGGGGCGGTTCAGGTTCTCGTGCGGCGTCCCGCGCGGGTCCTGAAAAGGGAGCGCATCGAATCGGCGGTGCGGAGGTATCTGGCCAAGCGCCTCGAGAGCCGGCAAGGCGATGTCGAGGTCAACGCCATCAATATCCCCAAACAAAATATTTTATTTCCCCGAAACAAAGCCGTCCGTCTCGTTGTAAAGGCGCCCGCCAACACGCGATTCCTCGGGCGAACCCCGCTTGTTTTGAGTGTCATGCAGGGGTCGGCCGAAATTCGCCGGATTTGGATCTCGGCGGACATTTCGGTGTTCACGCGAGTGCCGGTTGCCGCCGTGCCCATCCGGGCCAAGCAGCGGTTGAGTTCGGCGCAATTCGAGATGCGCCGCCAGGATCTGGCTTCGCTGCCAAACAACGTTGTCACCTCTCCCGAAGCGCTTGAGGGGGCCCACGCCCTTCGGCCGCTGAGCCCGGGGGAGGTCATCCGCAAGTCGGATGTCCGGCTTCCTTATCTGGTCAAGCAGGGCCATCTCGTGCGCCTGTACGCCCGCCGGGGAAACCTGGTGATCACGGCCATCGGCAAGGCACTTGATGCGGGCCGAAAAGGGGAACTCGTTCGGGTTATCAACATCGATACCAATAAGCCGGTTCAGGGCCGGGTCATTGAAGAATCATCCGTCGAAGTACTTTTCTAGAGGCGTTCAATCATGCAAATCAACAATCGACTCGGATTCGCCATTATCGCCGCAGCCTTCCTGAGCGTGCCGGCAGCGCCGGCGGGGGCAGCCCAGCCGGTTCAGGAAAGATATGAGGCGGCGAAGAGCCAGAAGGAGTACCGGAGCGTCCAGTCGTTCCGGCGGGAGCGGCTGATCGCCAGCCCCCAGAAGATCGAATCGCAGGATGCCGCCCTGGCCTCGCTGGAGGGTGCGGACGGAACCTCGCTATGGAGCGACAAGAGCCCGTTTTTCTTCGTGGATAAACGAGCTTCCAAGGTGGGCGACATTATCACGGTCGTCATCAGCGAGTCGTCCAACGCGAAAAAAGAAGCGGACACGGACATCAGCAAGACGGGAAGCCTGGCCTATACGGTTCCGGCCCTCCCCGGATACGGCGAGCCGCTCGCGGCGCCGTCGGGACGTGCGAGGCGGTTTGACCCGAACGATACGCTCCGGACGAGCTCATCCAATACCACCGACACCGAAACCGAGATTGAGCGGACAGATAATTTAAGCGCCACGATTTCGGCCCGGGTGGTGGAGGTGTTCCCGAACGGCAACCTGTTCGTCGAAGGCCGCCGGGAGATCACCACGCACGATGAGACCCTGATCGTCATGGTGAGCGGAATCGTCCGTCCCGAAGATATTGATTCGGAAAACAGCATTCAATCGAAATCTATTGCAGACGCCAAGATCGTTTACACGGGCGACGGGATTCTGGGCGAAGCCCAGAGTCCGGGCTGGCTGTCCCGCGTCGCCACGATTATCTGGCCGTTCTAAGAGGGGATGGGAAATGCGTTTTCATTATACGGGTGGCTGTCTGAAAAACTGGATGTCCGTTGCCGCTGTGGCCGCCTTGACGCTCATGTTCGCAGCGGGGCAGGCCGAGGCCGTCCGCATCAAGGACATCGCTTCGATCAAGGGCGTCCGGAGTAATCAGCTCATCGGATACGGTCTGGTCGTTGGCCTGAACGAAACGGGTGACGGCAAAGACCCCTCTTTTACGGCCCAGTCGCTCGCCAGCTTTCTCAAGAAGCTGGGGATTAATACGCCCGCGAGCGCCTTTAACGTGAAAAATGTGGCCGCTGTCGCACTGACCGCGGAGCTTCCACCGTTTGCCCGGGTGGGACAACGGCTCGACGTGACGGTCTCCACGATCGGGGATGCCGAAAGCCTGC
>CAMYJL010000110.1 GCA_947258645.1 uncultured Nitrospinota bacterium | reverse complement strand
CAATAGACTGAAAAATTCGGGGCGCCTGCGAAACCGAAGGTGCTGGAAATCAGAACGACCTTCCCTCCGCCGCGCTTTCTGAGTTCGGGGACGGAGCGCTGGACGCTCAGGAAGTAGCCCTTGACGTTGACCTCGAGGGCGAGATCAAGATCTTCCTCGGTGACTTCCATCATGGGCTTGGTGGGCCGGAAGATCGCGCCGCAGACGAGGATGTCGAGCCCGCCGAAGGCTTCGGCCGTCTCGGCGATCATGCGGTCGATCTCTTCCGCGCGGCCGCAGTCGGCCTGGATTCCCTTCATCCGGCCCCCGGCGCCGGTAATTTCATTTTCAAGCGCCGCGAGCTTTTCGTCGTCCAGATCCGCAACGGACACCGACGCGCCCTCGCGGGCGAACAATCGGGCCGTCGCCGCGCCGATTCCCTGCGCCCCGCCCGTGATGAGCGCGGCTTTGCCTTCGAGTTCCATGTTTTCCTCCAAATAAAAAAACCTTCTCCGCGATTATCTTTTCGAATGAGAGCGGCCGAATGCTCCCCCCTCCCTCACCCGGAGAGAGGGAACCAGAAAACCAGTGGACAAAACCCCTTCATCCCCCCCCTAAACCATCAGCCTTCCGCCGTTGACGGCGATGGTCTGACCCATGAGGTAGCCCGACTCGGGCGCGGCGAGGAAGAGAATCCAGCCGACCATGTCGTCCACCTCGGCGATGCGCCCGGCGACGGTGCTCGCACCAATCTGGGCGATCTCTTCGTCCGTCCGGGCAATTGTGACGCGCTCGGTGGCGGTGGTTCCGGGCGCGATGGCGTTCACGGCGACGCCTTCGCCGCCGAGCTCGCCCGCGAGCAGGCGCGTGAGCGAATGAACGGCGGCCTTGGCGGCGATGTAGGGGGGCGAGGAAGCGCCCTTGGCAGCGGTGAGCCCGGCGACGGAGCCTAGGTTGATGATGCGGCCGCTCTTCTGGCGGAGGAAGGCGGGGGTGGCGGCCTTGCAGCAGAGAAAGACGCTCTTGAGGTTGAGCTCGACGATGCGGTCCCACTCCTCCTCGGGGGTTTCCCAGGTCGCCTGTTTTTTCGTCCAGCCGCCCGCGCTGTTCACGAGGACATCGATTCGGCCCGAATCGGCGAGGACGCGCTGGAACGCGCCGTTCACGGACTTGGATTCGGTCACGTCGCAATGAACAAAGTGCGCCTGACCGCCCCCGGCGCGGATTTCACCGGCGGCGGCCTCCCCTTTTTCCTCGTCGATGTCGATCAGGTAGACCGTGGCCCCCGCCTCGGCGAAGGCGGCGGAGGCGGCCCGGGCGATGCCGCTGGCGGCGCCGGTGAGGACGGCGGTCTGGCCCGAAAAATCAAACTTCGTCTTCCCCATGAATTATTCTCCTTATGGAATGAAGTGCGTTTTTTTTATCTATCCCATCGCCAGCGCCGCGGCGAGGGCGCGGGCGGTGTTGGCGAGGAAAGCGTAGTTGAGCGTATCGGGGGTGTCGGTCGGCTGGTGGTAGTTGGGATTCCGCAAAAAGGCGGTGTCGGTGAGCATGACAGCGGGATAGGCGTAGTCCCAGAAGGGGGCGTGGTCGCTCGCACGGGTCATCGGGAGGAACCGCCCGGCGAGGGGGAACCAGTGCGAAATTACCGGCAATTCCTGTACATGGACGCGAGCGGCCTCCTCAAGAAGCTTCATGATCCCGCGCGCCCTCCTGTTCCCGACCACGCCGAGGAAATCGCCGGTGTCCGGCACCGGAATCGGCAGACGGACGGGAATCTTCTGACTGCCGGGCCGTGCGTCGGTGTAGCCGACCGATTCGAGAATGAATACGCCCGCGTAGCGATCCCACCGAAAAAAGGCGCGCCGCGCGAAATGGCGGCTGCCGTGGCGGCACCGGCGATCGTGGGCGTCCTGCGGCTCTTCGAGATTAAACCCCACGAAGCGCACCGTTCTCTCCGGCTGCGCCCGGCCGAGCGCCCTGGCGACGGCTAAAAGGGCGGCCACGGCGCTGGCGTTGTCGTCCGCGCCGGGCGAGTCCGGATAGGCATCGTAGTGCGCTCCGACGAGATAGGGGGTGAGCGCGAGGTTCTTTCCGGGCAGGGTGACGACGATGTTGTGGTATCCCTCTCCGCCATACTGAAAATGATCGCGGCTCACGAGAAAATCCGCTTCCCGGAGGTGTCTTTCCAGGAGCTCCCCCTTTTTCTCCAGCGCCGCCGGGTTTCGCTGGCCGTGGCGAAGCCCTGAGAATACCTCGACCCAGCGCCGGAGTTCGCTCTCTTCTATTGATTCGACCAGGCGGGCGATGTTTTCCCGGGCTTCTTCCTGAGGCACGAATCCCTCCCGTCTTTCCGCTGATATGGATGATGCCGGCCGACGGGTGATTCTCTCACAAATTCGCCATTGTCGTACTCGTCCCGGCGGTCTGGTAGGATGCCGGCGTCTCATTGATTCGGGGGGAATGTTCATGCGGGGGCCGATTACCCTGGACGAAATTCGAAAGGCGCGCGCGGGACTGCCGGAAGCCGTCCGGCGGACACCCCTGATTCCGCTATCGCGTGATTCCGGCGAGGTGGGCCGAGAGAAGCTCTTTATCAAGGCAGAAAACCTTCAGGTGACGGGGGCCTATAAAGTCCGCGCGGCGTTCACGATCATGAACGCGCTGGCGCCCGAAGAGCGCTCGAAGGGAGTCGTCCTGACGTCCTCGGGAAACTTCGCGCAGGCGTTCGCCTTCGCCGGAGCCTCGATGGGGGCGCCCATCGTCGTCGTCATGCTGGATCGGACGAGCCCCTACAAGGTCGCGGCCACCGAGGGCTACGGCGCGGAGGTCGTTTTCTGCGGCGATGACGCCCTGGCCCGCCAGCCCACGGTCAACGAAATCGCCAGAGAGCGGGACATGACCGCCATCGACACCTGGGAGGAGCCGATGGCCACCGCCGGACACGGCAGCATCGGCCTTGAGATCGCCGAGGATCTGCCGGACGTCGAGACCGTCCTCGTTCCGGTGAGCAGCGGGGGCGTCGCCGCGGGCGTTTCGACGGCGATCAAGGAATCGCTCCCGAACGTCCGCGTCATCGGCGTACAGCCCGAGCGCGCGAATGCGGCCTACGTCTCCCTCCAAAAGGGGGCGCCGACCGCGATTGATTACTGGGATTCGATGGCCGACGGGCTCTCGGCTGTGCGCCCCGGTGAGTTTCCTTTCCGGCACCTTCAAAAGTATCTGGACGGTATCGTGCTGATCACGGAAGAAGAGATCGCGGCCTCGTTCCGCGCTCTTCTCTTCCGGGGAAAACTCATGGGCGAGCCGGCCGGAGTGGTCGCCGCGGCGGCGTTTTTCTCCGGCAAGGTGGACACGGACCGGAAGACGGCGGCGGCGCTCACCGGCGGAAACGTCACAGCGGAAACCGTTCATCAAATGCTGAACATGCCGGAGCCTGCCCGGATTCATGCGGGAGACACGCGCTAGCCGAACAGCCTGAGTTGCGGCCCTTCCGGCGGGCGGAAAGCGGCGGTGGAAAGTTCGGGGCTCCGGCCATGAATCCCCGCTCTCTTGCAGGCTGCGTGAAACAGCGCGCTGATTTGCTCCGCGAAAATACCCTCTCCTCTCATGCGCCTTCCGAACGCCGATTCGTTCAGTTTCCCGCCGCGCATGGAACGGACCCGGTTCAACACCTTTTCTTTTCGATCCGGAAAATTCCGCTCCAGCCACCCCTCAAACAGATGCTTTACGGCATAGGGAAGGCGCAGGACAACTTTTCCGGCGTATCCCGCCCCGGCATTCGCCGCCGCGGCGATGATCGAGGGAATCTCGTGATCGGTCAGACCGGGAACGATCGGCGCGACGAGAACACCAACCGGAACCCCGGCACGGGCCAGCGCCGCGATCGCGGCGAGACGCCGGGCGGGAGAGGAAGCGCGGGGCTCCATTTTTCGGGCCAGATCGCTATCGAGTGTTGTGACGGAGATAAAAACGCAGGCGGCATCGCACTCCGCCAATTTTTTCAATACGTCGACATCTCGCGTGACGAGGTGGTTTTTGGTGATGATGACCACTGGGTTGCAAAAATCGGACAGCACTTCCAGGCATCCCCGCGTGAGTCTCAGATGGCGCTCCACCGGCTGATAGGCGTCCGTCACGCCGCTCATCGCGAGAACCTGCGGCTTCCATCGGCCTGATGAGAGTTCCCGCTCCAGGAGTGCGGGCGCTCCCTCTTTCGCCACAATCTTTGTCTCGAAGTCGAGACCCGCGGAAAAACCCAGATACTCGTGGAATGGCCTCGCATAGCAATAGACGCAGCCATGCTCGCAGCCCCGGTAAGGGTTCACGCTGGCCTCGAAGCCGACATCCGGACTTGCGTTGTAGCTGATGATGGTGCGCGGTTTTTCCTTCAGAAATTCAGTGGCGGGTGCCGGCCCTTCAGAGTCGCCCTCTTTCGGGTCGGGAACGTAGGAAAGCTTTTCAAACCGGTTCGGCGGATTGATGGCAGCTCCACGGCCATGAATGGACGAATCGTTTCGCTTCACGTGATCACCTCAAAAGATAAAATATTATTTTCGTAATATTTTCGCTTTCCCTGCGATGAATGTCAAGTCACGCAAGCATTTCAATGATTTCCCCCCCCTTTTTTGTTGACGCGCCTTTAAGCGTACATTACTTTGAAATAGAGTATTTATATTTTAGTATAAATACTCCACATTATGAAAATAGATCAAGAACTCTGATTTCCACCCTGAGGCGTTTCATGAACTTGCCCGAGATGGAAACAGTGGCCCGGCTCCCTCGCCCGGCCACGCCCAGCCGGAGTTTGACGGACTTTTTCCGAGTCTTCTCCGATGGATGCAGCGAGGCGGATTGCGGATCAGAGATCGCATTTGCGCCCGCTCTCCGGGCAATCGCGAAGACGATGATCTTTTCGCAAATCGGAATTGGAATCTTGATGACGATATCCGGGGAGAAAATGGCGTGAGCATCGTCAGGACATTCCGCTCTCTTCCCAAACGCACGCTTCGCATGTCCATCATCAGCCTTCTTTGCGTCGTCGGGCTCTCTTATATCGGGGGCCAAATGGCGATCAACACGATCAAAAACCGCGCGGCAAAAATCGAGGCCGAGCGAATCACGACGCATGTGCGGCTGGCATTCAACAAAATCGACGCAGGATTCATCTGGCGCGACCCGTCATCGGCACAATCCGTGGAATTTTTTAAGGCGATCAGCAGCGATCTGACACTCCGCGAAGTGGAGCAGCTTCATAGCATCAAGATCTGGGACCCGGCGGGCAACCTGATTTGGATCGACGAGGCGAATCAGAACAAGTTCATTCCGGGGAAAAAGAATACGCGCGCGCTTTCAAAAACCTCGGTTGAATTCCGATTTAAATCCCCCCGACCGGATGAAGAGAACAAACATGCGAAAAAAAGCCATATACAATATCCCATCATGGAGACTTTCATCCCCATCTGGCAAAGCGGCAAGGAAACGGGAAGGCCGCCTGACCTGATCGTCGAGATTCAGACCGAACCCCAGCTTTTATTTGCGCGTTTGCAGAACGACCAATACCTCACATGGATGTTTATCGGAATCGCTGGCTTTACGACATACCTGATCATGCTGGGGTCCATGCTGTGGAGCACTCGGCACCGCGAGGTCGCCGAAGATCAAGCCATCCGCATGGAAATTACAAATAAAATCGCCAAGGCCGTCGGCTCGACCATGGAGCCGGAAAAACTCTTTCAGACAATTGTCAGGGAAATCCGCCGCGCCGTCCCATGCGAACGGTGCGCCATTTCGAGCGTATCCCACGACACGCGCCAAAATTACTACTGGTATAACGAATCCGATATCGAAGTCTCGAGGAGTTCAACCGATGAATCGCTCGTCGGGGAATGGTTTCACCGGGAAATTTACGAACCGAAACAGCCGAGGAATTTTCCGGACATCAATGAAGTAGAGCTTCCCTGGGCCGATCACCTGTACAAAGCCGGCCTTCGAAGCATGCTGATAATTCCCATTCTCCGGGAGACCCGGGCCATCGCCCATCTGACCCTGTCCAGCACCCAGGGCGGCGCGTTCACCCAAGAGCACGAAAAACTGCTCGTCGCGATTTCAGATCATCTGGGTTTGGCGATTGGGAACGCCTCCCAATTCAAGACTTCCGAAGAGCGCGCCTCGCGATTCGCCGCCCTGAACGATCTCGGCCGGATGATCGCGGAAAACCTGAACCCGGCAGAAATCCTCGATAACATCGCTCGCGCTTCGATGGAACTCACCCAGGGGGACAAGTCGCGAATTTTTCTCTTCGACGAAGCCACGGGCTGCTTCAATCTCTCTGCCTCTCACGGGGAGGCTTCCGAAAAAGGAATCCTTTCGTTCAAGCCGGGAGAAGGGCTCGTCGGGGTTGTTGCCCAGATGGGCACGGGCTTAATCGTTCCTGACGTAGAAGATAATCCACAGTGGCTCAATATTGAATGGTCGCGCAAATACGGCCTTCACTCATTCATCGCCCAGCCAATTCGTCTACAGGGAAAGACACCCGTAATCGTTGTCTGCATGTCGAAGAAGAAAAATTTTTTCGACGCGGACGATTCGAAACTCCTGGATGCCCTCGCTTCCCAGGCGGCCATCGCGATCGAAAAGGGCCGTCTCATCGAAGAGACCCGCAAGCACGCGGCCCGGCAGGAGATCGCCGCAAAGATCGCCAAGGCCGTGAGCTCAACCCTCGAACCGGAAGAATTGTTCAAGACGATCATCCGGGAAATACGCCGCGCGATCCCTTGCGAGCGATGCGTCATCGCCCGTATCGATGAATCGGGACAATCACACACCATCCTGCACAAGGAGTCGGATTTCGAGGTCGAGTCGGAAGGGTTATATCCGCTATACGAATGGCTGACCCGTGAGGTCTACGAACCGCAAAAGATGGCATCCATCTCCGACATTCAGGAAATCGAAGATCAATGGTTCACGGCCCGATACAAGGAGGGCTTCAGAAGCGTCTTATTCGTTCCCATCCTGCAAGACGAAAAGACAATCGCCCACCTATCGTTGGCGAGCACCCGCATCAACGCCTTCTCTCAAGACCACGAAAAGCTGCTCACGTCCGTCGCCAGCCATCTGGGCTCCGCGATTCGCAATGTTTCACTCTTCCAGACATCCGAAGAACGCTCCATGCGGTTCGCCATTCTGAACGAGTTGAACCAGAAAATAACGAAAAATCTCGACCTTTCCGAAGTCCTCGCCAACCTCGCACAGGCCACCGAAAATCTTGTCCGTGCCGACCATGTGCGGATCTTCCTGCTGGACGAGTCCTCTTCTCAGCTCAGGCTCCGTGCGTCCAGCGGAAAAATTGCCGGGCCGGCGATTGGTCAGCAATACTTTGCTCCGGGACAAGGGATGACCGGGCAAGTGCTCCGGGACAGAAAACCGCTCAGCATTCCCGACATTCAAAAAGATCCCCGGTGGATCAACACGGAATGGGCAAAGGAACAGGGCCTCCACGCATATATGTCCCAGCCCATTCGCCGGGGAGGGGAGGTAATCGGCGCCATCGGCTGTCTCTCGTTGTCTTCCGCATTTTTCAAGCAGGAAGACCTCGAATTGCTGGGCGCCCTTGCATCGCAGGCTTCCGTGGGCATCGAAAACGCCAGGCTGTTTGAAGAGTCAGAGAAAAAAGGATCGCGCCTGGCGACCCTGGTGGAAGTTGCCCAGCGGCTCACGCGGGGGCTGGACCTTCCCAAAGTTCTGGAATCCATTTCCGAAGCGGCCGCAACCCTTTTCGATGGGGAAGCGGGCTTCCGTTTGCTCGCGGGAAATTACCTCGTACGCGCGGGCACATCACAGGGAGCCTATGACGCCATGAAGGTCGCCCGCCTCCGCGTCGGAGAATCCATCAGCGGAACGGTGGCGGAAACGGGAGAAGCCATCATCACGGAAAATATAAAAGAGCACCCCCTGCTCCTGCCCGAGCATCGCGAATCGGTGCAAACCGAGCTCGTGGGTGCCCTCATGTGTGTCCCCGTGAAATTGGAGAACCGCGTTTTGGGAACGCTCCAAATATACCGGGAGCAAGGGCATCTTTTCGACGAAGAAGCACTCCGTCTGGCGACGAGCCTGGCGGACCAGGCGGCCGTCGCCATCGAAAACGCAAGGCTCCACGGCGAAGCGCAGCGCGGCCTGGATTTTTTCCGAAGTGTCGTTAACGACAACGCTGATGCGGTGATGGTGGTGAACCTGGATCGGAAAATTATCCACTGGAACCCGGGCGCCGAAAAACTGTACGGCTATACGGAATCGGAAGCCGTTGGAAATAGCATCGAAATAATACTTCCGCCCGAAGAGCGAAATATCGATCATGGAGAAGCAGTCCACACAAAAGGGACATCCACCCATTTTGAAGCGGATCGCCTCAAAAAGGACGGCTCATTAATACCGGTGGGCATCACCATCTCCCCGGTCAAAAACGAGATCGGAAAAATCATCGCAATTTCCACCGTCCATAAAGACCTCACCGAACAAAGAAAAGCGAGCGAAGCGCTGCGCCAGAGCGAGGAACGCTTCCGCAACCTCGTCGAATTCGCGGGAGACGCCATATTTGTCCATGATTTCGTTGGGAACATCATCGATGTGAACCAGCAGGCATGCGACAGCCTGGGCTACACCCGGGAGGAACTGACGCAACTCAACATACGGGATCTCGAGCTCACATTCGACCCCAATAAGTTTTCGGAACGCTGGGATCAGTTAATCCACGGTGAGCCAATCACCATCGAAGGCACGCACGAACGCAAAGACAAAACGACATTTCCGGTTGAAGTGCGGCTCGGAAAATTCGAACTGAATGGCCAGGAGCTCATCGTCGGTCTGGCGCGCGACATGACAGAACGCAAGCAGGCCGAAGAAAAATTGTTGCTCGCCATGGGAGAAGCGGAAGCGGCCAACGCGGCCAAAACCGATTTTCTCTCCAACATGAGCCATGAACTCCGCTCTCCCCTGAATTCGGTCATCGGGTTCAGCGACATTCTCATCCGCGACTCGAAGGATGAGCTGGCGGGGCAACTGGCACCAAAAATCCGGGAATCCGGCCAGCACCTCATCCGCCTGATCGAAGATATCCTCGATTTCGATCGGATCGAGACCGGCAAGGTGCAACTGGCGATTGAGGATACTTCCATTAACCACCTTGTGAATGAATCGGTGGTATCACTTGAATCCAGATTGAACGAGAAATTCATCATCGAGCTCGATCTGGACTTCTCCGAAGAACTCATCCCCTGCGATCCGACCCGGATACACCAGGTGCTCACCAATTTGCTCGACAACGCAGTCAAATATTCGCCCGATGGAGGAAAGATCTACGTCCGGACCCGATCGCATCCGGAAGAAATATGGATAAGCGTCCAGGATCATGGCCTCGGAATGAGTGAAGAAGAAATCGGGAGCATTTTCACCCGGTTTCACCAACTGGAAAGCGGATACCAGAGGAGATCCGGCGGCCTCGGGATCGGCCTCAGCCTCATCCGGCAGCTCGTGGAACTGCACGGAGGATGCATCTGGGTCGAAAGTAAAAAGGGGA
>CAMYJL010000109.1 GCA_947258645.1 uncultured Nitrospinota bacterium | reverse complement strand
TGACGCGCGCAACGCCCTCCTTCCGATATCGCTCGCCGTCCGGGCGATGCAAAAGAAACACGGTGAGTCCATCTCCGAGGGGGCCGAAAAGTATCTGGACGTGATCACAAACGCCAGCAAGACGACCGGCGACATCCTTCGAAGCTGGAGGAAGTGTACCGGGGAAGTTCCCTCCGATTACGACGATTGCGGCTTGCTCGAAGGGCTTCGCTCGGGGGTCGCCATGTTCGGCGTTCAGGCGGAAGGCAGGGAGATCAAGCTCGACCTGGGGGAACCGACCACGGAATCCGGGGGGCCGTTGGAAGAGATTCACATCCGGGTCTCATCCGCGGAACTTGATCGCGTCATCCAGGGGTATCTCAGCAACGCCATCAAATATTGCGGTCGGCACGTTCATGTGGAAGTGATCAACGATGAAGAAACGGGAGAGGCGGGTTTTCGGGTGAATGACGACGGGGAGGGAATCGACCCGGAGTTCCGCGATCAGGTTTTCGACTCTTTCTTCCAGCTTCCGGGCAGCAAGCCGGGCGAGGGACTGGGCCTTGCGGGGGTACGCTTCATTGTGGAGCGGAACGGCGGGCGCTTCGGGGTGAGCCAATCGCCCGAAGGCGGAGCGTCCTTTTGGGCTGTTTTCTCGAAAGTAAAATAAAAACAATTATTTAAGGTTGATATCCTTTCGGGAAGAGCGGGGTTGACCCTTTCCCCGATGGCCATGAAACGGGGTGGATTGTCCATCCTGGCGGCTGCGCGGGGGGAAGTCGCCCTTTACGCCATTTAGAGCATTCCTCTTCTTTGATAATCAGGGTATGATTCAAGTCTCCCCGATGGGGAGGATTTTGGTACCGCGGCTGATTCCCGAATGGACGGGGGGCGGCCGTTTTTTCTTATGTCGGGCAGGGAAAGGAGACCCGCCATGGCGGAAGAGCGGATTCTGTTTCTGAACGGTGAACTCGTCGAGGAAAGCCAGGCGCGGATATCTCCTTTCGACCGGGGCTTCCTATGGGGGGACGGCGTTTACGAAGTGACGCCCTGCTTCGATGGAAGGCTTTACCGGCTGGACGATCACATCGATCGACTCTACCGCTCGCTCCGCTACGTCCGGATCGATCCCGAAATGACCCCGGAAGAAATGAAAAAAGCCACATTGAATACGCTGGAATCGAACGCGGGCCGTCTCGAGGATGGCGAGATGTACCGCGTCGGGCACTGGGTAACGCGGGGAGAGGATGATCCTTCCATGGGCGCGCTCTCGGCGGGCCCGGCGACGGTCATGATTTTTTTCCGATCCGTCCAGGTGGAGAAGATTGCGGAGAATTACCACCGCGGCATTCGCCTTTCGGTGACTGCGACGAAGCGGACCCCCCCCGAGTGTATCGAGCCGCGCGCCAAGGTCACGAGCAAGATGAACCAGATTCTCGCGGAGCTGGACGCGGCGGCGAACGACTCGCTCTCGCTCATGCTCGATATACGGGGGAACGTGGCCGAGAATTCGAGCGCTAATTTTTTCATCGTTCGGGAAGGCGTCCTCTGGACACCGCCCGAGCGGAACATCTTGCAGGGCGTGACGCGGAAGGCCGTGTTTGAGCAGGCTGGCCGGCTGGGCATCCCGGTCGAAGAACGTGACTTCACCATGTACGACGTGGCTCAGGCGGACGAGTATTTCATCACCTCCAGCGCCATATGCGCGATGCCGGTCCGGGAGGTGGACAGCTTCCGCTCCCGGGCGGGGGTGCCGGGACCCGTCACCCTCCGCCTCATTGAATCGTTTGTCGAAGAGACGGGTTACGATTTTCGGGCCCGGCTTGCTGCCGAAAAGGCATAATGATCCGCCCGAGCCGGGGCCGATGCCCCGCTTTGTGATTTCATGAAGATAGGAGAAGAATAAAGATGTCTGCGTTTTATGTGACGCGTTCGAGCAGGGAGCGTTTGAGAGAGAAGGTGGAAGAGATTCAGCGCCGCCTCAAGACGGAGGTGGCGCAGGAGCTTTCCCGCGCGGCCGATTACGGGGATTTGAGCGAAAATTCCGAATGGGAAGCTGCGATTGAGCTCCAGTCCACCCTCAAGCACGAGGCCAAGCGGATCATGGATAGACTTTCAAACGCCGCCCTCATCGAGGATCTGCCTATCGCGGGAGACAAGGTCACCATCGGCACCCAAGTGAAGCTCCTCGATCTGGACAAGGACGAAGAGCTTTCATATAAAATTCTCGGCGACGAGGAGAGCGATTTCCAGAACGGGATTCTCTCCTTTAACGCACCGCTGGTACGCGGCCTGCTTCAGAAAGAGCCCGGCGACGAGGTTACCGTTCAGCTTCCGGGCGGCACACGTACTTTCGAAGTGATCGACGTGCAAAAGATCGAATTCTCTTGAGCCATGAGGCGGCCAGATATCGATGACCGCCTGCTCGCGCGGCTCATTTTTGCCGCCGCCGTTTTCCTGACCACCTATTTCGCCTTTCTTCCCAATCTGCCTTTGGAGTGGAGATCGCCAGGATCGCCGCGTCTTTATTTGATAGGGACGGCGGGCTCCGCTCTGCTTCTGGTTTCCGTAATATTCCTGCTCGCCAAGCGAACGGGACGGGGCGGCTCGCCCTCGGCCTGGTTCGCGGCCCATGTCGTGACAGCGATGGCGGGCGCCGTCCTCGTATCGGTCCACTCGGCGGGCCGTCTGCGCTACGCGCCCGCGTTGCTTCTTCTGGCCCTGCTGGGGCTGGTTGCGCTGGGTGTCTGGGCGCGGATTCGCCTCTCGCGCCGAATTTCCGCCACTTTCGCTACGAAACACGGTAGCTTCGCGCCGGTCGCGGGCGAAAATCGCGAGCGGCTTCAGGCTGTCATTCGGGAAAAAGAGACCCTCCTCGAAAGGCTCGATCCGGGAGCGCGGGAGGGAACCTTCTCGCTCACGCTGGTGCACTGGCTGAGGCGTCCGGCGGCGTCGCGGGCCTATGCGCGCCTTGTAAGAGAAGAACACCGGCTGCTTGGCACTCGCGGGACAGTGAGTGTCGCCCAGGCGTACTGGCGGCGGGTTCACATCGCACTCTCGGTGTTTTTCGTGCTGGGACTGATCGGCCATGTCGCCGTCGTGACTTTTTGGGCCGGGTATGTATCCGGCGGCGAAGAGATATACTGGTGGCACATCACCGCGTGGTAACAAGCCCCCCCGGCGCGGTTTTTTTTCGGGATGGAAAAGGATGAGCCAGCTCGCCCTCATGATCGATCTCGAGCGTTGCTTCGGCTGCAAGAGCTGTGAGGCGGCCTGCAAGCAGGAACATCGCCTCGGCCCCGGCGAGTACCGCAACAAGGTCGTCTGGTTGGGTGATTTCGAAGGGGAAGGGCTCGATTTTCTCACCCTGACCTGCCAGCACTGCGAGCGCCCCGCCTGTCTCCGCGCCTGCCCGGTGAACCCCAAGGCCATCGACCGGAATCCGGCGACGGGCGTCGTCCGGGTGCTGGAGGATCGCTGCACCGGCTGCGGCGAGTGCGTGATCGCCTGCCCCTACAGCGCGATGGGATACGATCCTTCAGGGCACCACGCCGTGAAGTGCGATCTCTGCCCGGACCGGCGCTCGGCCGGGCTGGATCCGGCGTGTGCGAGCATCTGTCCGGGCCACGCCATCTCGTTCGGGGAGCGGGAAGAACTTCTCGCTTGTGCGAGAGGAGATGAGCGAAGCGTCCGCGATCACGATCATTTTCTTCTCAAGCCCCAGACGATCTATCTCGAACGAATCAACGGAAATTCCCGTGGCAACGGTTCGGCCGTTTCTCCGACGGAGTTCGAGCGGCGGCCTGCTTTCGTGGACGCGCCGAAAGCGCATCAGGTTTTCGCCGAAAAAGGCGCGGCGTTTCCTTACGGAAAAGTAAAAGAGGAAGTGAAAGCGGATCGGGTCGAGCCCGCCGGGTGCAACATCTGCTTTAACTGTTGCAGCGCGAAGTTTCACTTCAAAGGGAACGAGCTGGTCCAGATCACCGGGAACGACGAAGATCCCGTCCTCAAGGGAAAGCTTTGTCCCAAGGCGCAGATGACGCTCCAGATGTACCACAACGAACACCGCCTGACGCGGCCCATGAAACGCGTCGGCAAGCGCGGAGAGGGGAGGTTCGAGCCCATCGGCTGGGATCAGGCGCTGGACGAGATCGCCGAAAAGCTCAAGGGCGTGCGCGACAAATGGGGCGCGGAGGCGCTGGCGCTCTTCATCGGGACGCGGACGGGCCTGATCACCAAAAACGGCTACGTCCGCCTCTTTCAGCAGATGTGGGGAACGCCCAACATCGAGGGGACGGACCCCTTCTGTGCCACGGGAAAATCCGTCGCCTACGATCTCGTCCAGGGCATCGTCGGCAGCGGCAACAGCTACACGCCGGAGGACATGGGCAGCGCCGAAATGTACCTCTACATCGGCGACAATCAGGCCGAGACGCGGCCCGTCTACTTCGGGATGATCAACGACTGGCGCATCAAAAACCGCGCGAAGATGGCCGTTGTCGATCCGCGCTATACCGTCACCGCCAGCAAGGCGGACCGGTGGCTTCCCATCCGGCCGGGGACGGACATGGCGCTCGGCCTCGCGATGGCGCATCACATCCTCTCAAGCGGTTTGCATGACCGGGCGTTCTGCGAGTCGTGGGTCGTCGGCTGGGAGAGGTGGCGCGACTTCATCTTCGAGCGGGGCTACTCGCCCGAGTGGGCCGCGCCGCTGACCGGAATTCCCGCCGGGGATATCCGCTCGCTGGCGGAGGACGTGGCCCGGGCGGACGGCTGCGTCATCTTCGGGAGCCGGGGCCTCAATCAGCATACGAACTCCGCCCAGACGAACCGCGTCCTCATGTACCTCGCCGCCATCACGGGCAACTGGGGCCGCAAGGGCGGGACCTACTTCAACATGACGGCGGGTCCTCCCATCGCGCCGGACGCGCCGCCCGAGCGCAGGCCGAAGATGGAGCGGCCCAGGGTGCGGCGGAGCCCGGCGGGCTGGGTCGAGGCCATGCGGCGGGGCGAGCCCTATCCCATCAAGGCGCTGATTTCCTGCAACAATCCGCTGGCGCAGTGGCCGGGGCTGGAAGAGGTCCGCGAGGCGTTCCGGGATCTCGATTTCATGGTCCACATCGAGCTGTTTCCGAACGAGACTTCCGCCTTCGCCGACTATGTTCTCCCCGCCGCGGGGGGTATCGAAAAGGGCGAGATCGGCCGGACGAATGATGACCGCCGGATCGTCTGGATCGAAAAGCTCATCGACCCGCCCGGCGAGGCGAAGCCGGACGGATGGATCTGGATCGAGCTCGGCAGACGGCTCGGCTTTGGCGATGTGTTGAAGGAAAAATACAAGGACTCGCGGGTGTTCTGGGATGAGGTCTGCATCGACAACGATCACCTGCGCGGGGTGACGCAGCGGCGGTTGCACGCCAACCCCTACCGCTGGGTGCGTTTCCCGGTGGCGAGCGAGGACGCGCCCGAGCAGGAGACGCTCTATCTCGAGGGAACGACCGCCGTGGGCCAGCCGGCGGGCAAGCGTTTTCCGACGCCGAGCGGCAAGCTTGAGTTCTGGACCGGTGAGATGGAGGAAAAATTCGAAACACTCGGGCTCTCGGCGCTGCCGGAATTTTACAGCGAGCGCGAGCAGCTCGTTGACATGCCCTATGTCGAACTGGATCACGGCGATGCGGCAATGGGCGTCATCTCGCCGTTTCATAAAAGCGGGCCCACGGGCGCTTCGCGTTGCCGAATTGTGGCGCCTGACGGGGAGGGCCCCGGCGCGGCGCTTCGCGCGCGCGGCTTCGACACCGAACTCATCACGGGCCGCCCGCCCGCGCCGCACTTTCACAGCTGGACGCATTACTTCTGGCAGGCGCAGGAGATGTGGCCGGACCAGTACTGTCAGATTCACCCCGACCGGGCCGGGGCGCTGGGAATCCGGGACGGGGAGAAGGTACGTGTCGAGACGGCCCACGGAGGCATCGAGGCGGTCGCATGGGTGAACGCGGGTATCCGGCCCACGGCCGTGTTCATCCCGATTGGCTGGGGGGAGAAGCAGCCCTATCATCCCTGGCGGCCGGTCAACTTCCTGACCGACAAGAACCAGCGCGACCCGGTCTCGGACCAGACGAACCTCAAGAGTCTGCTATGCCGAGTCACGCGCGCCTGACGAGGTTTTCCGGCCGGCCTCGTGAACGGACTGTTAAAAATTCTATTCAGTAATTTTTTTTTGGGGAGGGCGGGGTCGCTTTGTGAGCGCTGTGGCACCTGATGCAGAAAAATGGGCAGAAGCGCTCATGGCATGTCTTTCCTTTGAATGTAATTTTTCCTTTTTAATCGGGTTCGGCCGTTTCAAAGTAGATAATTCCCTCCGTAATTCCAGTTCCGGTGTTTTCCGCTGCACCTGAATGATCTGCGATAAGGCTCTCTTCCCGACGAAAACCTTTCCTGTTATGCGTGAAGCGCTTTCGACAGACGAGAATTTACATATATCAGAGTACAGATGACAGCGATCTCCAGCGCCTCCTCGATAGAGGCTTGAATCATGCCGCCCGCCAATTCCATCAATATAATAACAGGAACACAAACCAACGCTAAAAGAAGGATCCAAACGAACCCTCGAAGCATCGATCCGTATGCTGCATTGAAGTACCTCGCATATGCGTAACCGATGGTGATAATCCCGACCAGAACGATAGGCCCATAGACGAATACCCATGACAATCCGGGCTGCTCCGGTCTGATGACCGGAAGCGTCTTCGTCATTTTCTCGATCATCACTCCGATCCGCTCATGAATGGAAACCATTTCGTCCAGTGAAAAAAATGTGAACGCAAACGCGTTCAATCGAAAAATCCAGATGGGTATTTTTTCTTGGTATTGACCTGGTCGGGGCCAACCCATCGGAACGAAAGACAATCCCGCCATCAGGAAAAGAAGAGAAGACCACCAGGTCGCTATTGTTCCCTCGTGCTTCAAATCGAGCATGTACAAGATGATGTGCCGGATCTTCCATTTTTCCATGGGGCTTCCAATGGGAGGAAGGTCCATCGAAGAAGCGAAAGTCATGAGAATAATCAGGAGGCTTACAGTAACCAGATACTTGAATATCGCCTCGAAAAATTCAGAAATTTTCATGGTCGGAAATGAGGCTCCCATCTCTCCAGCCGGGCGTCCAGTCCAATCATAGTATTTTAAGGAGATTGGTTCCTCGATTTTCTTTTTAAGAAAGATTCAAATTATGAAAAGCCTTCCGGGCGGCGCGGAAAAATTTGAATTCGCAGCACCGTCCAGTTGCCGTAATTTCAGACAGCGAAGCGAAGAGCAGGGTGAGGCGCCGGAGAGAAAGAAAATGTGAGGAGTAGTTCCGCCTACTCGATCGGGTCCGGCCGGACGGGGATGCAGACCTCGGTCCGAAGATCCGCCTCCGGCGTCTCGCGGGGGTCGTTCAGGTAGCGCTCGATGATGGGCCCTTCGCCCCGGCGAAAGCCGCCGTGGGGGAGCCACTCCGCCAATATTCTCTCAACCGTTTCCGGGAGCCGGTCGTAGGCCCCGGCGTGAACCGCCACGGCGTACCAGCCACCGGGCGCCTCGGTCTCGATGAGCCCATCCGGCAGGGGGAGTCCGGGCGGGAGCGCCCAGCAGGCCTCGTAGGCGTTTTCATAACAAATATCGAAAGCCGGGCCGTTGGAGGGAACGTCCGCGCAAAGCTGAAGGAGCCGGCCCCAGAACAGCCCGGTCTTCTCTGGCGTGGGCGTGCCTTCCAGCCGGAGCGCCGCGCCCCGGACGGGCTCCCGTTCGGTCACTTTCACGATGATTTTTTGATCGGCGTTCACGGGTTTCCCCTCCCTACCGGCCGATGAGCATCCGTCCGCCCGCGATCACCGCGATAAGCCCGACGATCCGGCGGATGGTCATGCCCGGCACGTTGCGCAGGAAATACGCGCCGATAAAAGCGCCAATGATCGCCCCGGCGGCGATAAGGGCGGCGTATCGCCAGTGGACCAGGCCGTGACGGATGTTCTCGATTGAGGCCATGCTCACGTTGGCCAGCGAGGCGAGCATCGAGACGGCCACAACCTGCTTGGCGGTGAGGCCTGGGATGAGAAAAAGGATGGGGACGGTGAGGACGCCCCATCCGACTCCCGTCGACGCCTGAAGGGTGCCGACGGTCAAACCGAGAATGAACAGGCCGGGTCCGATCAAGTCCAATTTCGTCTCCCTTTCAAATGTTTTGAAATTGTGCCGCGGAATTAAATCGGGAAAAAGAGGCTGGGGATGATGGCGTCGGCTTTCGCCCGGTCGCCCTCGATGCGGAAGTCTCCGCTCTTTTCCTTTTCCGGAATGGTTCCCCGTCCCGATACCAATAGAAGAAAGTCGCTGGCGGTGGCGAAAAAAGAGGCGTCGTAATTGGTGTTCGCGCCGGTGCAGTCGGCCGCCTCCCCGTTTTGAATCTCCATCGCGGAGAGCTGGCCGGTGTCGGTCGTTTCGAACCGGAAGACCCCCTCCAAGCCGGAGATCGGGGAGAGGTTGTAGAAAATGGGATACCGCTGCCGGAGGTTTTCCGTCGCCACTTCCTGCGGGCCGGGGTTCACCGGCGCCTCCGGGTCGTTGCGGATGTCCCATTCATGGAGCACCAGCTCGTTCAGCCGCTGGATGATGAAATAGGGGAGCGGAAGGATGCCCCGGCGGTGCCAGGCCCGTTTTTTATAATCTTCGGGCGTGAGGCTTTTCATCAAATCAAGGTACTTCCTCATCTCCTCCTCGAAGCGATCGACCCTTTGATCCCCCGGAAGGGCGGCCAGGTCATTCATGAAGGTGGTGCGGATTTGCATGAACTCGTTTCCGTCTTTCGCGCCCAGGGGGAAGCCGTAGTTGCCTTCGAGGCCGTTGCGGACGGTAGAGGCGAAAAAGGCGGCGCCGAGGGTGATGTGCCCCGCGATCTGGGAAGCATCCCAGTCCGGGCAGTAGGTCGGCTGCTTCCAGCGGGCATCGTCGAAGGTGCGGAAAAAAGCGGCAAGGCGCTTGTATTCGCTTTCAATCGTGGAAATGGTGGAGCGGATGGCGGAGGCGTATTCCATTTTGAATTTCTCCGTTCTATCAGGCCGGAAACGATCGGGGCGCGGTGAAAAGTTGCCCATCCGGCTCGGTTGTGGGAACGTGTACGGGTTCAGCCATCATACTACAGGCTTTGATTCGGGTCCGGGCTATCTGGGAGGTTTTCGGATGACTTTTTTCAGTCCGCCTCGGGCGAGTTGAACCGGATCATGCACATCTGGGAGTACGAAAGCTCGGCCCACCGCGAAAGCGTCCGAGCCGAGACGCTGCGGCAGTCCTGGTGGCCGCCCCTCAAGGTGGACAAGATTCTCCATCAGTGGACCCGGTTGATGCGCGCCGCCCCGTTTTGCCCGGAGCCCCGAACCGGCAATCTGGGGACGGTGTACGATGTGCGTAGCGACAGCCTCCGTACCGGGAAGATGCCGGCGCTCAGCGAACAGTGGGCAAAATTTCTCCCCGAGCGGGAGAAGCTCTCGCCGCTGGCCGCGGCGTTTGCCAATCCGGCCGGTGAATTTGAGTCGGGGGTGCTGAACGAGTTTCTCCACATCTGGCCCTACCGGGACATGAACCATTGGGCCGAGGTCCAGGCCGCCGCCGAG
Organism: uncultured Nitrospinota bacterium; assembly: GCA_947258645.1. Lineage (GTDB taxonomy): Bacteria > UBA8248 > UBA8248 > UBA8248 > UBA8248 > CAMYJL01. Next base: position 14,271 of record CAMYJL010000109.1, on the reverse strand, counting down.
GATCTGCCCGGCTGGCGGGAGTGCTCGGCGCCCTTCCTGTCGGCGCAGAAGTCCGAAATCTGGTATCCGGCGGACTATTCTCCGATGCACTGATTTGCGGCCCGGCGGAGGGAATTGCGGCTGGTCCGCTTTGTTATAAGAGTGAGACATCCGACCCGGTCGGTGCCCGCCTTGCCGCTTCCCGATTGAGATAATCCCGTCAACTAACGATAATGGGTTTATCCGAATCGTTGTGAAACTTCCTGAGGAGAGCGGTGATGTCGATTGAGCTTGCCTGGTATTTATCCTGTGACGGAGACAGCGCCCACATCGGCCAGAAGTTCGCTGATTTTCCGCCGAGCTACGAAATCTTCACCCGGATCGCGCAGAACGCCGAGCGCAGCGGCTTCACCACGATTCTCGTTCCCACAGCTCTCTGGAGCGGTCACTACAGCCAGCAGGCGCCCGCATGGGACAGTATCGTGAACGCAGCGACAATTGCCACGGCGACCCAATCCATCAAGCTGCTCCTGGCGGTTCGGGTGGGAATGATCGATCCGGCGTTTTGCGCGCGGATGCTCGCTTCGCTCGATGAGTTAAGCGGGGGGCGGATTCTTTACAACATCGTCACGGGCGGGTCGACGGCGACGGCCTACGGAGAGACGGTGGACCACGATGACCGCTACCGGCGGACGGAGGAGTACATCCAGATTCTTGATGGTCTTTGGACGCAGGACAACTTTTCTTTCGAGGGAAAGTACTACCAGCTCGAGGACGCCACGGTGTATCCCAAGCCGGTTCAGAAGCCGCGTATCCCGTTCTACATGGCGGGCTCGTCCGAGATCGCGCGCGAGATTGCCGTTCGCCGCGCGGAGTATTCGGTCTTCTGGGGGGAAAATCCGGAGCAGGTCGCCGGGCGCGTCCGGGATATGGAGGAGCGCCTCGAGGGGACCGGAAAAAAACTGAAGTACGTGACCCGTTTTCAGATCATCGCGCGCGAAACGGAGGGTGAGGCCTACGAGGCGGCGCAGGAATTGTTGAGTCAGGTGGACCCTGAGGTGCTGGCCCACCGAGGGAAGGTCATTGCCAAATTCGACAGCGAGGGAACCCGCGCCCAGCAGGCGCGGACGCGCGACGAGATGGTCGGCCCCAACCTCTGGGGCGGTATGGGGCGAATCCGATCGGGCTCGACGATCGCGATCACCGGTTCTTATGAGCAGTGCGCGAAGATGATCGTCGAGATCGAAAAGGCCGGCATCAATCTGTTGATCCTGTCGGGTTTTCCTCTGCATTCGGAATGCGAGCGGGTCGGGGAGAATGTCATCCCGCTCGTCCGCCGGATGGAGCGCGATCTGGGCCTCGAAAACGGCGCGGGGGGATAACGACGATCCGCAGGGGGGGCGAGCGCTCCCGTCAGGCTGGATCCCCCCCCCGTTTCCGTCTCGAATTTCCCTCATTTTTCAAACTTTAGAGGTTCTTGGCGTGGTTTGACAGTTTTTCGGCTATTTTGTACGTTTACTTTATAAAAGAACATTTGTTCTCTGCTGGAGAACGCGAGAGTTTTTCCGTATTCCCTTTTTATCAGGAAGGGGCAATGCGGGCGGCCTGTGTTTTTATCTTCGTTGAGGTGATTGATGGCGGAAGTGGTTATCGAAAATCTGGTGAAGCGGTTTGGGCAGGACGCGCTGGCCGTGGACAATATCAGCTTCACCGTTCGGGAGGGAGAGTTCGTCACGCTACTCGGCCCGAGCGGCTGCGGAAAAACCACGACGTTGCGCTGCATCGCCGGCCTCGAGACGCCCAATGAGGGCGATATCCTTATTGGGGGAGAGCTTTTCACTTCCAGCGCCAAGGGAATTTGCCTGCCGCCCGAAAAGCGGCATCTCGGGATGGTATTCCAGTCGTATGCCATCTGGCCGCACATGTCCGTGGCGGAAAACGTCGCCTACGGTCTTCAGGCCCAGCGGACGCCCCGCGCGGAGATAACGGAGCGTGTGAAAAAAGCGCTCGACCTGGTGGGGCTGGAAGGCCTGGGCGATCGGAACGCCACCAAGCTTTCCGGCGGCCAGCAACAGCGTGTTTCGCTCGCCCGTGCGCTGGCGTACAATCCTCGCGTCCTTCTCTTTGACGAGCCTTTATCCAACCTGGACGCCAAGCTTCGCGAGCGGATGCGCCTCGAGCTGGCGAATCTGGTCAAAGAGCTCAAAATTACATCTGTCTATGTCACCCACGATCAGGCCGAGGCGATGGTCATGAGCGATCGCATCATCGTTATGAAAGATGGGCGGATCCAGCAGGAAGGGAACCCCCACGCCACCTATAACGAGCCGGCCAACAGTTTCGTGGCGGATTTCATCGGCGTCGCGAACATCATGGAAGGAAAGGCCGCCGAGGGAGATTCGGCATCCGGCGTCTGGGTGGAAATCCCCGACCTGGGGGCCCGGCTCTTGTGTTCGAGCGGGGCCAGGGAGGGGGTTCAGGCCGGCGCCGATGTGCTCATTACCGTGCGCCCCGAGTATATTTTGCTCGCGGAGAATGGTGCAGCCGATCAAAACCGCCTGGAGGGCGAGGTACGCGAGGCGGTGTATCTCGGCGAGACCTGGGACTGTCTGATCCAGGTGAAAGACTACAGCCTTCGGGTGCATGTCCGGGGCGATGCCGAACTGAGGCCGGGCCAGTCCGTTTCGATGGCCATCTCTCCGGCGAAATGCGTTTTGCTGAAAGACTAGCGAATTTAGTGATCGGGGGGGCTCCGATCATCCAGCCATCTGAAGGGAGTTGTTTCTTACTTAACGAGGGGGAAAGTCTGATGAAATCGCGCGGTTTTGGCTTGTTGGGAATTTTCGTGGTGACCGCCGTCACCTTGAGCCTCGCCATGCCCGTCTGGGCTGCGGAGGCTCCGATTTTACAATCGCTGAAAGGCGCCGAGAAGGCGCGCGTGGCAAAGCTCATAGCGGGTGCCAAGAAGGAAGGCGTGTTCTCCTGGGCTACCAACCTGGCTCCTGTTAAAGCGGCCAAGGCCATGGAGAAGGATTTTAAAAAATATTATGGCCTCTCGAGCGTGAAGTTCCGGTTCGCGAACCGCAAGTCGGGAACACTCATCAAGCGGTTTGAGCAGGAGATTAAAGCGGACAAGCTTTCCGTGGATGTGGTCGTTCTCGCCGCCGCCTCATGGCTCCACTCCATGAAAAGGCGCGGAAACCTGATGAAGTACACCTCTCCCGAGGACAAGTACTACGCCCCGGCGGAGAAGGCCAAGATGAACGCACCGGGCTACTGGGTGGCCGATGGGCAGCTCAACACCATGGCGGTGAACCGCGATCTGGCCGGGGACGTGAAACTCACCAGTTGGTATGACCTGACCAACCCCAAATACGCGGGCAAGGTTCTCGTAGGCGACTCCAGCCGTTCCGAGACCTACACCCTCTGGTACATGGGGCTCCGCCAGGTTCTGCCCAAGAGCTATTTTGAAAAGCTCAACGCCCAGAATTCCGGCATCATGATCCGCGGCGCGGCCCAGCGGCGCTCCCTGATGGCGGGCGAGTACTGGTTCGGCACCACCATCATGGCCCGGCACAACTGGATCGCTAAGAAGGCCGGCGTGAAGATGGACCCGATTTACCCGAAAGAGGGAACCGTGGCTCTTCCCATCGGTTCTGTCATCATGGCGAAAGCGAAGCACCCCAACATGTCTAAGCTGTTTGTCGACTACTGGCGCAGCGTGAGAGGCCATCACGTCCTGCTTTCCTACAACCCGCTTAACTCGGGTCGGCCGCTCCCGCCGCATAAGGATCCGGATGTCAATAAATTCATTCTGGCCGATGACGGCATTGCCCCGCCGCTCGACAGGATCAACATCATCCCGGTTGATTGGAGCAAGGTTACGCCGGATGATGTCAAGAAGTGGCGTGCGGAATTTAACAGCGTATTCAGCTCGGCTCCGAGAAAAAATTAACCTGTGATTGAAGGGGATTTCCGGGTTGTCAACGGATTTGAATGAAGCTCAATTAAAGGCGGGCGCGGCTGCGGCGGAAGGCATGGCTGCGCCCGTCTCCCCTCTCGGGGGGATTTTTAACGTAGAGAATGTTTCGAAAATCGGTTCGCTTATTCTTCTTGCTCTTTTGGCCATCCTTCCGATAACGGTCTATTTATTTAGTAGTTTCCAGATCCATACCGAAGCGGGCGCGGTTGGGTTTACGCTTTCCAATTACGTGAGGACATTCACCCAGCCGAAAATTCTTTCCGCGATCTGGAATACGCTGATCATCGCGTTCGGAACCGCATTTTTCTCCTCCATCGTCGGCGTCGCGCTCGCCTGGTTTCACGCCAGGACGGACATGCCCCTTCGGGGAATCATGGAGCCGCTGACGCTGATCCCGTTCTTTCTTTCTTCCTTTCTGGGGGCGATCGCCTGGTGGGCGCTCGCGGCTCCGAGAACCGGGATGCTCAACCGATGGATGATCGACCTGTTCGGTCTCTCCGGGCCGCCGTTTAATATTTACAGCATGACCGGAATCGTGATGGTTCTGGCGCTTTTTTACATTCCTTATATGTATCTGTTCACAATCGGCTCGTTGAACCGGATGGACCCGGCGCTGGAAGAATCGGCCCGTGTCTGCGGAACCGGGGTGCTGCGCACCGCGCTAAGGGTGACGATTCCGCTTTCGACCCCGGCCATTCTCTCGGGCGCCATTATCATATTCGTCGTCAGCCTCATGCTGATTGCGGTGGTGGGGCTTTATGTCCAGCGGAAAATCGTTGCACCGAGGAGCTATGTGACGGTGACGGGAAAAGGGTTCCGTCCCCATCGCGTCTCGCTGGGAAATTGGAAATACGCCGCGATGGCCCTGAACTTGTTGTATATTCTCATGGCCGTGATCCTGCCCTTGGGCGCGTTGTTCCTGGCTTCGCTCAACCGGGCATGGCTGGGCGGTTTCCGCTGGAGCCAACTCTCGTTTTATAACTGGGATTTCATTCTTTTCTCATACGACTATGCGATCGATGCCATGAAGAACAGCCTTTCGCTGGGATTCATCGGCGGATTCATGACTGTCGTCCTGTGCACCTTCTTGTCCATGGTCATTCTTCGGGGAAAGAACAGAAAGCTCTCCAGCGTTGTGGACTACGTCAGCACACTCCCGATCGGCGTGCCGGGCCTGGTCATGGGCATGGCGTTTCTCATCACCTGGATCAACACGCCGCTTTACAGCTTTCCGCTCTTTCTCCTCATGCTGGCCTATATGACGCGCTATCTGCCCTACGGCCTTCGGACGATTACATCGGTGCTTCAGTCACTCAGCCCCGAACTGGAAGAGAGCTCCCGGGTTTGCGGCGCCACTTTTCTGGGGACCATTCGCAAGGTGACGGTGCCGCTTCTGCGTCCGGGCATTTTCGCGGCGTATCTGATGCTGTTCATCATGTTTATCCGTGAGCTGCCGGTCTCGGCGCTTCTGGCGACCGAGGACAGTACGCCGATGGCAGTGGCCCTTTATGTCATCAGCGAGAACGAAGCGCTCGGCGTGGTCTCCGCATTTGCTCTGGTTCAGGCAGTTCTCCTCCTGATCGGGACGGTCATTTTCAGGCGGCTGGGAAATATCGAGAAGCTTTCCGTCTGAGGGCAGTCTCCATAACGCATCGTGGGGAAACCCCGCCGGTTCCCGGTTTCTATTTGGGCCATTCCGGAGGAAATCGAGAATCTACCCAAAGGTTGGGCCGGAAGCCGGATTTTTTGAGAGAGATATTCCGGAAAGGATTCTCCGTGGAATACCGAACGCTTGGAAAAACGGGAATCAGAATCTCGGAGATATCCTTCGGATGCGGCGCGGTCGGCGGCCTGATGACGGCCGACCGCCACGCGGAGCAGGTCGAGGTGATCCGGCGTGCCCTGGACTTGGGGTTCACCCACTTCGACACCGCCGCTTCGTATGGCGACGGAACATCCGAGACGAACCTGGGGAAAGTCCTCCGGGAGATCGAGCCGGAGATCACGCTTTCGACCAAGGTGCGCCTCGGGCCCGTGCGCCCGGATAACCTGAAAGAGGCCACGATCGCCGCCGCCGAGCAGGGCCTCGCCCGGCTCGGCCGGGAGTCTGTGGACGTCATCCAGCTTCATGATCATGTGGCCAATGGCGAATGGGCGCACTTTTCATTGAGTACAGACGACGTTCTCGGGGCGGAGGGTGTTCTGGAAGGTTTTAAAAAGCTTCGGGAGCGGGGCAAGGTTCGTTTCTTCGGGTTCACCGCCCTGGGGGAGCCCGGCGCCCTGCATGAGCTTGTCGAGAGCGGTGGGTTTCACACCGTTCAGGTGTACTACAACCTGCTCAACGCCACCGCCGGATATCCAGCGCCCGCCGGATTTCAGGCACTGGATTACGGCCTGCTCCTCGAAAAAGCGGCAGCGCACGAGATGGGCGTTTTTGCGATCAGGGTGCTCGCGCGCGGGGCGCTGACGGCGGCCCCCCGGATCGAGAAAAAAGAGCCGCGCGCACTCTCGCCCGGTTCCGAATATTCCCGCGACCTCGAAAGAGCGCGGAAGCTGGGCTGGCTGACCGGCGGGGAGGGCCGTACGCTTGCTCAGGCCGCCTTCCGGTTCGCCCTGATGCGGCCCGAGGTCTCGGCGGCCCTGGCCGGGTGCGCCAGCGTAAAAGAAGTGGAGGAAACCGCCGCTTGTTCCGGAGCCGGGGGATTTTCCGAGGAAACCATCTCCCGCCTGAAAGGGCTTTGGGAGAGCGATTTCGAATGAATGACCGGAAAAAATAGACCGGCAGTCCATACACAGTAGGGGAGAAATCGTCATGCATATGGAACTCACCGACGAACACCGCGCGCTTCAGCAGATGGCGAAGGATTTCGCCGACAAGGAAGTGCGCCCCTTCGCCGCGGAGCTCGACAAAAAGTCCGACCCCAGGGAGTGCTTCAGCTGGGACATCGTCAAGAAGGGCTCCGCGCTGGGTCTTCGGACCCTGGCCGTGCCGGAAGAGTACGGCGGACCGGGCGTGGACCTCATGGGCCAGGTTCTGGTCATGCTCGAGATCGCCCGCGCGGACGGGGGCGTCGCCAAGACTTTCAGCCAGTGCTGGAAGTGGACGCCCATGATCACGAAGCTGGCCACCGAGGATCAGCGCGAGCGGTTCCTGAAACCCTTCATGGAGGACGACACCTATCTGTTGTCCATGGGCGGGACGGAGCCCGACGCGGGTTCCGATAACCGGATGCCCCCGCCCGATTATCCCAAGGCGGGCTGGAAGACCGCGGCGGTGAAGGACGGCAGCGATTACGTCCTCAACGGACTGAAGCACTTCATCGCCAACGGCGGCGTGTCGAGTCTCTACATCGTGCGGACGCGGACGAACCCCGATGTTCCCATCACCGAGGGGACGACGATGTTCTTCGTTCCGAAAGACACGCCCGGCTTCTCCATCGGCCGGACCCACGACAAGATCGGCTGGCGCTTCTATCAGAACGCCGAGCTCATCTTCAACGACTGCCGGGTTCCCGAGACGAACATTCTCGGGGAGCTGAACAAGGGAAAGGGCGCGAGCTCGGAGCGGTACGTGAGCTTCAACGACGTGGAACTGGCCTCGAACGTGCTCGGCATCGCGCAGTCGGCTTTCGAGCACGCACTTGATCACGCCCGCAACCGCATACAGGGCGGCAGGCCCATCATCGAGCACCAGGCGATCGCCATCAAGCTGGCCGATATGCACATGCGCCTCGAAGCCGCGCGGAGCTATCTGTTCAAAACCATCGAGAGCGGGGAGCACGAATCCGCCGAGTTCGAGTCGTCCTCGAAGCAGCTCATGAAAGTGTTCGCCACCGAGGCGGCCCTCAAGGTGACGCGCCTGGCCGTCGAGATTTTCGGCGGCTCCGGCGTCATGCGGGATGCACCGGTGGAGAAGCTTCTGCGCGATGCGTCGATCTTCCCCCACCTCGCGGCCGATTCGATCATGAGCCTCCGGGCTGCGGCCAAGCTGCGCTAGCGGCGGGATAAGAAAGAACGGGGAGAAGAATGCATCTGTTCGATCCGGAAGGGCTGGAGTTCGAGGTCAAGGGCGGCCGCAAGCGGAAACTGATACTGGGGGAGGATATGGAGGTGGTCCTCGTCGAGCGCGAGGCCGGCGCGGGCGATTCTCACAGCCACCCGAACGAGCAGGTTATTTACTTCCTCGAGGGCGAGGGGGAGTTTCACGTCGGGGATGAGCGGTCGAGCATCAAGCCGGGACAGGTGCTCCACCTGCCGAAGGACATCCCCCACGGGATAACGCCGCACACGTTCATGCGCTACGTCACCGTTTACACCCCGGCCCGGGAGGCGTCGCGTAAGGGGCTCGAGGAGGGCCGGACCGGTCATCACGCAGCCGGCTGAATCTCACATTTCACCTTTATTTTTTTGAAATTCTTGGAGTCGCCATGCAATACCCCTTCTCGGAAGAGCAGCTTGCCATCGCCGAGCTCACGCGGAATTTCATGGAGCGGGAGGTGGCGCCCGTCGCCGCCGAGATCGACGCGCGGCCCGATCCGGAGGAGTGTTATCCCGGTGAGCTGATCAACAAGGCTTCGAAACTGGGGCTCCGCACCCTCGCGATTCCCGAGGAATACGGAGGCATGGGCGCGGACACGCTGACGAAAACCCTCGCTCTCTGGACGGGGGCGCAGGTCGAGATCGGAACCATCAAATGCCTGAGCCAGTGCTGGAAGGCCACCACCGCCCTCACCAAGGCGGCGACCAAGGCCCAGAAAGATCACTGGCTCACCAAGTTCGCGGCGGATGACAACGCCGTCTGCTCCCTCGCTTCGACCGAGCCCGACCACAGCACCGAAAACCGCCTGCACGGCGGCGATCCCAGACTCGGGATGCGCACCTCTGCCGTGAAGGACGGGGATTATTTCGTCATCAACGGGGCGAAGCGCTACACCTCCCTCATGGGCCATTCCAAGCTCATCCTGTTCTATGCCCGGACGGACCCGGACGCGCCGATGACCGAGGGCGTCACCTGTTTCGTCCTGGGGGGCGACGAGGAGGGCATCACCTACGGGCGGACCCACAACAAGATGGGCTATCGCCTCTATCCGAACCGGGAGAGCTTTTACGACAATGTCCGTGTCCACAAAGACAACGTTCTCGGCGAGGTGAACGGCGCCGCCGCCGTCCGCCGGCATGTGTTCCGGGGGAGTGCCGAGCTGGCCGCGTGCAACACGGGCCTTTCGCGCGCGCTCTATAAAATCTGCCACGATCACGCCAAGGAGCGGATTCAGGGCGGGGTGCCCATCATCGAGCACCCGACCGTCCGCCATATGCTCGCCGAGATGATCATGAACATCGAGGTGGCCGAGCAGTTCATGTGGCGCATCTGCTGGGGTGCCGATAACGATGATTCATTCACTTCGCGCTTTACGCGATCGGGGAAAGTGTTCAGCGACAAGGTGGGTCTCAAGACCATCGAGCTGGCGCTGGATGTTCTCGGCGGGATGGGCATCATGCGCGACGGCCCGAGCGAGAAGATCGTGCGCGATATCCTGACGTTCCTCCACGGCGATGGGACGGATTCGGCCACGCTGCTCGAGGCGTCCCAAACGCTGGACCAGCCGGCCTAACGTACCCCCATTCATTCATAAGGAAACCGACCGATGCCTGACAATCAAATTCGTCTGGGCGTCATCCTGGGGGATGGCGTCGGACACGATGTATTGCCTGTGATGGTGGATGTGGTCACCGAGGCCGCCGGCGCTTGCGGCATCGCCGTCGAGCCGACGGTTTACGACTACGGCGCGGCGCACTATCTGGAGCACGGGACGCCCCAGCCGGGAGACCCCAACGAACTGGTCCGCGAGATGGCCCGGAAGCATGACGCCATCATGTTCGGCAGCGCGGGGCTCGATCCGCGGATTCCGGAGGAGGTGAACTGCCGCGACCTCCTGCGCGCGCTCCGCTACGAGCTCGACCTCTACGTGAACCTCCGGCCCGCGCCCCTGCTGGATCAGCGCTTCTCGCCCCTGAAAAAGGAGGTGCCGATCGACCTGGTGGTGATCCGGGAGAACACCGAGGGGCTCATGGCCCGAATGGGCGGGAACTTCAAAAAAGGGACGACGGACGAGGTGGCCATCACCGAGGACATCAACACCTATAAGGGCGTCGAGCGGATCTGCCGATACGCCTTCGAATACGCCCGCGAGAACGGCTACCCGAAGGTGACGATGGCGGACAAGCACGGCTCGGTCATCCACGCGCACGGGCTCTGGCAGCGGGTGTTCTGGGAGACCTCGGAGAAGTTCCCCGACATCGAGGGGGAGCACAAGTTCATCGACACCCTTTGTATGGACCTGGTGATGTTCCCGGAGCATTTCGGCGTTCTTGTGACGAACAACATGTTCGGGGACATTCTGAGCGATCTCTGCGCGAGTCTGGTCGGCGGCGTGGGGCTGGCGGCGTCGGGGTGCATTCATCCGGGGCGGGTGTGCATGTTCGAGCCGGTCCACGGCACGGCGCCCGACATCGCTCTCAAGGGAATCGCGAATCCGTTCGCGGCGGTGCTGACGGGGCGGATCATGCTGAACACGCTGGGCCACAAAGATGCGGCGGGGCTGATTTGGGAAGCCATCCGGGGCGCCGTGGCGGAAGGGCAGGTGACGGGCGATCTGGGCGGGAGCCTGAACACCCGGGGCGTGGGCGAATTTTTGTGCCGGAAGGTTTCCGAACTGGCAAAGCAGGGTGTGTAACCAAAGGGGTATTTCATGCACAAACTGACCGATCATCTATTTGCCGAAACGAAATACGACTGGGCGAACGTCGGAGCCGCCGTGACGGAGCGGGGTGTGGTGTTGATCGACTGCCCGGTGCGTCCGACGGACTCGCGGCATTGGCAGGAGGAGGTCCGCGCCCTCAGCCCGCTGGGTGTCCGCTACCTGATCGCGACGGACTATCACGGCGACCACACGACGGGCTCCTCGTTCGTGGAGGGGGATCCTGTCTTCATCGCCCCCCAGTACGTCTATCAGGAGGTCTCGAAGGGAGACAACGCTTTCTCCAAGGAGATATTCACGAAAACTCTTCGAGATCAAGGATTTACGGACGAAGCGGAGGAGATCGAGAACACCCCCGTCCCCCCGCCCCAGATCTGCTTCGAGGACAACCTGATTCTGCATCTGCCTCCGCTCACATTCGAGATCTACCGCAAGGGGGGCCATTCGCCCGCCTGCACGAGCGTTTATGTTCCCGAAGAGGGGGTTCTCTTTTCGGGCGACATCGTGATCAACGGCCCCTCGGCGGGCATGCGCGACGCCACCTCGGCGGAGTGGATCCGGGCGCTGGACTGGGTGGAGAGCCTCCCGGTCGAGACGATCGTCCCCGGGCACGGCGAGATTTGCGGGAAAGAGGTCGTCCGAAGGCTCAGGGATTACATCGGCGGGATGCGCGAGGTCATGGTGAAGGTGGCGGGAGAGGGGAAACCGAAGTCCGAAGCCGTCGCCGACCTCGCCTTTGAGAAGTTTTTTCATGGCGACGCCTCGCGGGGAGCTTACTGGCTCCAGCAGCGCAAGGAAACTTTCCGCGATGGCCTGGAGCGGCTTTACGATGAGGTCACCGAAAATCCGGTCTCCTAGGGGCTGATAAATTTCCTACACTTGAGGAGAAGATAGAATGCGTGTCGAGGAACGCAAGCTGGGCCGCATCTTTCAGATGGTTCTGGAGCCGGGTGACGATTTTTACGGCGTGGTGAATGCGTTTGTGAAGGAAAAAAACATCCGCTCCGGCTCTGTTTTCCTCTTCGGCGCGCTCCAGGAAACGCACATGCTGACCGGCTTCAAGGACATGGAAGGCTTTAACGTGGACAGCCGGACGTTCAACGACTGGCGCGAGCTGGTCGCGGTGGGAAACATCTCCTGGCCCGACAAGCCCCCTGCGGCGCTCGGCGATGTCACCTGGGACAAGCCCCAGCCTTACGTTCATCTTCACATGGCCATCAGCGGCGGCCCCGGCAAGACGGAGGATGTCCTCGTGGGGCATCTCTCCGGCGGCGAGGTGAAGGGGATGTTCATGGATATCTACGAGCTGGTGTGAGGAGGAAAAGATTGATGAGCCGATTTGCAGGCAGACGCTGTTTCATCACCATCGTATCTTTTCTGATCGCGGCTTCACCCTTTCTGATCTCCCCGGCTTCAGGCGCAGAAATAACGCCCCAGGAGAAGAAGCTCATCCGGGCGGCCAAGAAAGAGGGCAGCGTCCTGATTCTCAACCCGCTGTTCAGCGACCGCACCGCCACGCGCATGGGCCCCGCTTTCATCAAGCACTACGGATTGGGCAGCAACTTCAAGTTCAGAAACGTGCGAAAGACCACGGGCGCCGTCGTGGGCCAGGTCCGCGCCGAGATGAAAGCGGACAAGTTCACGTTCGACACGTTTGTCGTGATTCACCCCGGGTTCTTCGACGCCGCCGTCAAGCGCGGAGTTTTCCTCAAGCTCGACAGCGGCCAGTGGAAGCATTCGGTCGCTACCGTCGAGAAGGCCGGGCAGTACCACAAGTATCCCTACGTGGTGGTTCCCCTCGCCTATACCTTCCAGCCGGTGTGGAACGTCAGGTGCCCGGGCATGGAGGGTGTCAAGGTGAATTCCTACTGGGATACCGTGAATCCCAAACTGAAGGGGAAGACCATCGTCAGCCGGATCCCCATCAGCACCAGTTATACGCTCACCACGCTCGCCATGCAGGAGTCCGGGTTCGACGTTTTCGGCTTCTGGAAGAAGCTGAAGGCGACGGGCCCCATTGTCGAGGGCCGCACCGAGCCGAAGATGCAGATGCTCATCGGCTGTGAACGCGGCATGGACATGTGGAACATGGCCGGGCGCGTGTACCAGAACGTCCTCAAAAAGCCCGAGCTGGCCAAATCGCTCCGCATCGGCTTCTACAAGGAAGGTCAGGTCATGCTGGGCAACCAGGCCGCCGTTCCCAAGCGCGCGCCGCACCCGAACGCGGGCAAGCTCCTCCTGGAGTTCCTCCTCAGCAAGGAAGGCGCGGACATCTTCGTCGAGGGAGAGGCCGTCTATACCTTCCGGGCCAACTACACGCCGCCGCCGGCGGTGCGGCCTTACCTCCTCGATCTGAGCAAGACGAAACTTCTCGGTATGAAGGACTGGATCGGGGCCGCGAAGAAGGTCAAGGGCATCCGTTCGAAGTGGTTGGGTGAATTCAGATAGCCTGCGGGAAACCACAGCGTGAAAAGGGGTCCGGCGGAGGGGACGATGGCCCTGCCGGACCCCGCTTTTAACGAGTCGGGAGTGGGCGGATGGATTTGAATGGATGGATAGGACAGTGAGCCGGGGCGCTTCTTCTTCATGCACCTTTCTCACCGGCGGTGACGTCGCTCCCGACCGGAAAAGCGGCCGGAACCTGTTCGGCAAAACCGCCTCCCTGTTCCGGGAGGCCGATTACGCATTTCTCAATTTGGAGCATAACCTCGCCCGAAGCGGCCGCCTCATGAAGGGCAAGCCCACCCATCACCGGGGGGTGCCGGAATTGATCGAAGGATTCCACGAGGCCGGCTTCGACGCGCTCGTGGTCGCCAACAATCACATGCTCGATTTCGGCGAGGAGTCCTTTTTCGATACCCTCGATCTGCTCGAAAAACATTCATTCCCGTTTACCGGTGCGGGGAAAAACATCGCCGAGGCGCGAAAGCCCGTCGTCCTGGAGCGAAACGGCCTCCGGATCGGCCTTCTGGCCTATTCCACGACGCTGCCCCAGGGCTCCGCCGCCGGGCCGAAAGAGCCGGGGGTGAACCCCATGCGGGTGGCGACCTCCTATACCGCGCGGCGCAACCCGTTCGAGTATCCCGGCTCCGAAATGCTGGTGCACACGAAAACCGACCCCGCCGATCTCGCCCGGATGAAGCGGGAGATCCGCTCGCTCAAAAAGAAGACCGACGTCGTTCTCGTCTGCAACCACTGGGGGGGGAGCATGTCCCACGCCGTTCATGACTATCAGACTGAGATTGGCCGGGCGGCCATCGACGCGGGCGCCTGCGCCGTCTTCGGGGGCCATCAGCACGTTTTGTCGGGGATTGAGTTCCACAAGGGAATGCCTATCGTCCACTGCACGGGCAACCTGATCTTCGACATCGTCGAGCCGTTCTTCACCGACGCGACCCACCAGACGTTCCTGTTCGGCGGCACGCTGTCGAAGGAAGGGGTGAGCGAGCCCTATATCCTGCCCTGCCGGTGCGGCATCGGCTCCGCGCCCGATCTCCTCTCCCCCCGCCGGGGGGACGGACGCGATATCGTCTGGTTCATGGAAAAGCTCTG
>CAMYJL010000108.1 GCA_947258645.1 uncultured Nitrospinota bacterium | reverse complement strand
TCTTTCTTCTCCCGGTCGATCGGAAGGGTCTCGATCAGGCTCTTGCAGCCGATCGGGTGGCTGGTCGGGCTATCCGATCCGAAGAGGAGGCGCTCCGGCCCCACGGCGGCAAGCGCGTTCCGGAGCTGGCCGCCATGGTTCATGGAGGTGTCGATCCAGACGTTGGGGTATTTCTTCCCGACGTAGCAGGCGTCGGCGAACATGGCGTGCCCGATGTGGCCAAGGATGATGTCCACGTCGGGAAACTTCCGGGCGAGATCGGCCAGGAGGATGGGACCGCTGTGCGGCGCATGACCTGTGTGGATGAAGATGGGCACGCCGAGCTCGCGGCATTTTTCCATGACGGGATAGACGTACGCGCGGCTGTTCGCCGGATGGCTGTCCGAGACCGGGTGGAGCTTGAGGCCCAGATGGCCCATCTCGCGCACGGCCTCGCCGCAGTGCCGCAGGCACTCGTCGATCCCATGAAGCGGGGGGTGCAGATAGGCGAAGCACATCAGGCGGTCGGGGTGGCGGGCCGCGATCTCGGCCGCCTCGGCGTTCCCGGCCCGGTAGTCCCCGCCGTAGAGCGAGGAGAGGTCGATGATGATGCTCTGATCGACGCCCGCCTCGTCCATCGCGCGGAAAACTTCCTCCGCCCCTGTTTTCGTACGGTGCCCGTAGTTCAGGGAAATATGCGTGTGATGATCGACGACAGGTGGCACGTGCCTTCCTTTTCCGGCGCTTTTCCGGCAGGGCGCGGCGCGCTCGCTGCCCTGCGCCCTGCCTCCGCCGCGATCTGCTATTTCTGGATTTCAGAAATAATATATCCGGTAAAGGGTTAAGAATAAAAGGAAAGGAATTGATTGCCCGCGAATGGGGCATGGGGTAGCCTAGAATACGGAATGCGCGGTTTTTCAATCCATCAGGTTCCCGTATGTAAGGTAATTCCGGCTTCCGTGCAGGGAGAACAAGCGGAAAGAAACAGGCCATGGCCCACCTAAAAGACAGTCTCCAGGCGAAAATCCTGATCCTGGTCCTGATCCTCCTCGGACTGGGCTTCGGCGTCACCGCCTTCATCACCATCGAGTCCGAGCGGCGCATCCTGCTGAACCAGATGACCGAGCGGGCGAAGGTCCTCGCCGGCACCCTCCACAAAAGCATCCGCAGCAGCATGCTCGAGGGGCGCCCCGACATCGCGCGCGGCCTCATCCGGGAGCTCAAGCGCCAGACCGGCATCAAGGCGCTCCAGGTATTCCGGGACGACGGTACAGAAGCCTTCACCGACCTCCGGACCCTCATCAAGGTGCAAAAGCAGGGCCTTCTCGACGAGAAGGTCGCCACGACCATCCGGCGCGCGGCGAAACGCCAGGGCAAAATGGAATCGCTGGAAAACAGCAGGCACTTCAAAAAGGCACTTTCCTCGGGCAAGAGCGTCCAATGGATGGAGGCGCTCCCCGAAAAAGGCGGCAAGGAAGTCCGCATCCTCACCTTCCTGCAGCCGCTGGAGAACGAGCCTCAGTGCCAGGCCTGTCACGGCGATGAGAACAAGGTCCAGGGGATCATCCGGGTCTCCACCGACATCAGCGAACTCGAAGCCAAGACGAGCATGCTCCGCAACCGCCAAATCCTGATCGCCGTCTTCACCCTTCTCGTCGTGGCGTTCGCGCTGGTCTTCTTTCTCCGGCGGACGGTCATCCGCCCCATCGAAGAGTTGGCCGAATCTGCCGCCCGCGTCGGCCAGGGCGATTTCGGTGCCTGCCCGCCGGGGACCGGCAACGACGAGATCGGCCGTCTCTGCCAGACCTTCCACGCGATGGCGGGGACTCTGAGCAGCGCCTACGCGGATCTGCAATCGAAAAACACGGAACTCGAAAAAACGCTCGAAGAGTTGAAGGAGAGCAAACAGAAGGTCGAGCTCCTCGAAGCGCTTAAGGGCCAGATGGCGAAATTCGTCCCCGAATCGGTCAAGCGGCTTCTGGAGGAAAATCCCGAGGCCGACACGCTGGAGAAAAAGGACAAGGACGTTACCGTTCTCTTTCTCGATATCGAGGGCTACTCCCAGATGGGAGAGGATTACCCGCAGGACGTGGTGAACAACGTCATCGAGCGGTACTTCTCCGCCTTTCTGGACATCGTCAGCGAGTTCAAGGGAGACATCAATGAAACGGCGGGCGACGGCCTGATGATCATCTTCCAGGACGATGAAAACCCCCTGGCGCATGCCGCCAACGCCGTCGAGGCGGCGATTCGCATCCGCGCCCGGACGGCGGATTTCAACAGCCAGCGCGCTGCGGGCTACCCTGAGGTGCTCGCCAACATCGGCATCAACACGGGCGTCGCCTCCGTCGGCGCGAACAAGTTCGAGACACCGGGCGGGCAGGCTCGCTGGACCTTCACGGCGAGCGGCCCTGTCACCAACTTGGCGGCCCGCACCGGGGCGGTGGCGACGATGGGGCGCATCTTCATCGGACCGGAAACAGCGAGGCGCGTCGGTGACAACTACGCGCTCATCGACATGGGCAAACACGAAATGAAAAACATCCCCGAACCGAGACAGGTCTACCAAGTTATCCCAACCGGGACCGTCTACCCCGTCGGCACCTTCGACCCCATCAACGCGCTGGATTCCGACGGGCAAGAAGATCCGGTATAAATCCAGAGAAACGGTCTACAGGGAAACGGAAGCGTCTTTCGTGAATCGAGAGAGGTCTTCCCGGGTTTTCGGGCCGAACTGTTCGAACATTTCAATTGTCGCATTCTTGCTTCCCTCCACCGCAGGCTGATCGAAGGGGTTCACACCCCGCAGCAGCCCCCCGTACACAGCGGCCCATTGCCACAGCGCGACTGCGGAGGCCACCTCCTCCGAGCCGATTTCATCCAGCGTCAGGACCATGTGCGGCGCTCCCGTCCGCTCCGCCTCGGCGACGACGCCGGCGTGCTCCAGATCAAGAAAATCGCCCGCGCTGATTCCACCCTTCAGCGGAAAATCACTCCCGAACGAATTCACCCGGATCGTCAGCCCCGCCATGTCGCCCCGCCCGCCGAAGTAGCGCTGATTCGTGTGGTGCTGGCTCTCGGGCGCCTCGGCGAAGAGGACCGTCTGCCCCTTGCCCGCCTTGCAGTAGCTTTCGTGCACCAGCTGGACAACTAGCTCCCCCAGCCCCGAGAGCGCCTTCGCGTAGATTGGCAGGAAAAGCTCCGTGTATCCCGCCAGTTCCGCCTCCCAGAACCGTAGCGCCATCGCCTTGGCCATGTTCTCTTC
The DNA here is from genome assembly GCA_947258645.1 of uncultured Nitrospinota bacterium. Lineage (GTDB taxonomy): Bacteria > UBA8248 > UBA8248 > UBA8248 > UBA8248 > CAMYJL01. Next base: position 8,458 of record CAMYJL010000108.1, on the reverse strand, counting down.
AACCGGAACGGAAGGCCCGAGGCGCACGTGCGCCGCCTCGAACGCGGTGTCGAGCTTCCGGGCCGTTTCGATATCACCTTTCGCGAGGGCAAGCGGGAGAAGCGCGTTGTTCTGCCCCGCCGTGTAGCGCCCCCCAACCTCCGCCGGATGGGGAAAGCGTTCGAGCCCCTTCTCATCGATGAGCGCGGCGAGCTTGCTCTCGCCGGGGCTAACCACCGCGAGCATGGGGTAGTCCTTCGTCAGGAGCAGCGCCGTCTCCTGGACCACGTTTTCCGTATTCCCCGATTTGCTCACGGGGACGACGAGGGTATTCGCCGGTGTAAACCCCGTGTTCCCGCTCATCAACTCACCCAGCAAACCGCTCGGATCGGTGCCGTCCAGAAGGTGCAGGCCCCGGTCCCCTCCCTGAATCAGAGCGTGGTAGAGCGCCCAGACGTTTCGTATCGATCCGCCGTTCCCGATGACGACGATGTGTTTCTTGCCCTCGCCGAGGGGCAGCCTTTCCTCGATCCCGGCGATGTCCGGGCGTTCCCGCGCGAACGCGGGAATCGGGGCTCCTTCATAGCGGGTGATCGCCTCACCGCAGGCACCCGGGTCCGCGAGCAGGTCGCGGCCTTTCTCCCAGACAGCCCCGTCCACACTCTTGGTATTCCGCTCCAACGGCGCGTCCCAGCTTTTCGTATAAAGATGGAGGCTCATAGAGGTCGTTTCCTTATTCCCCAAGCGGATCGGTCACAAGATGGGCCATAATGGTGGTCTGAACGATAGGCAGTGCGCTGGCAGCCTCGGGTAACCCCAGCTCCCGGAACACCACGCGGCAAATTTCCTCCCGCGACGATTTCTCCCCGAGAAGGTCGGCGGCCTGGCGAACCAACCTGTCGATCCGGCGCAGGTAGGCCTCTCCATCGTCTATATGAGCATAAACATCGTCGCCCCGCCAGACCTGGTCGCTGAGCTGCGAGAGCAGTACCGTAGCCCCTCTGACAAGGCGCAATTTAATCAGGCTGTCGAGCGTCTGGCGGACGTCTTCATAGACGGGGAGCGTGCCGGGCTCGGGGAGGACATCGCCGCAGAACAAGGCGCCGTCCTCCGGGATGAACAGCGAAAGGCTCCCGGGCGAATGACCCGGCGTGTGGAACACTTCCACCTGAACACCCCCCCCCAGATCGAGCGTGTCGCCCTCGTTCAGCAGATCCGTCACCGCGACATCGCCCGACGTATTCTGCTCCCGCATATTTCCGATTGGGCGGATGCGCTCCTGATATTCCAGGCTCTCGATGATGGCCTTGTCTTTCGGATGCGCAAAGAAACGTGGCTTCGCCCGCTCGGCGAATATGCCGTTCCCGCCGACGTGATCGAAATGGCCGTGGGTGTTGATGACGTATTCAATCTCCTCCGGCTTCCTTCCGATAGACTCGATGTATTCGAAGATGGTGGGGGCGCTGGATTTGACAGCCGTATCCACCACGGTTAGCCGTTCCGCCTCGATAACGTAGGCGGGAACGAAACGGGGAATTTTCACTCCGGATGAAAGCTCGATCTCAAAATTCAGCAAAAGTGAATGGACATGAGGCGAGATGCGCATGCGGGAGTTCTCACGCGGCCTGAACATGGCCTGAAAGAGGAGCGGGCACGAAAAGATATCCTTTCATTTACAAATCCCATCTACCGGACGCGGAGACAGGGTAAAGGCATCGGCGCGATAGCTCAATCCCGCTCCTGCCTCCCGCGTCGACCCCGTATGGAAGGAACCATTCTCCCCAAGGCATGAATATGCATCCCGGGACGCCCCCTTGACGAAATGGCTCTTCTCAACCACAAAAGGGAGATGTTCAATCCGGCCACAACCGCTTCTCCCAACTCCCGTTTCTACTACGGGTGGATCATCCTCGCCCTGAGCACCCTGTGCATCTTTTTTTCCGCCGGAACGCGAAGCCTCTACGCGGTTTTCTATCTGGCCCAGGTCCAGGAGTTCGGTTGGAGCCGGGGAGCGGGCTCCATCGCCTACACCGTCAACCTGCTGGTCTTCCTCACCGCCCTCCCACTGATCGACGCCCTCCTGGACCGCTGGGGCTCCCGCGTGATTTTTTCCGTCGCCACCATATTCATCGCCGCCGGGCTCGCGCTCGGCGTTTTTGTCTATCAGGCCTGGCACTTCATCGTCACCTTCGGCGTCATCGCCGGTGTCGGCTTTGTCGCCACCTCGCAACCCCTTCTCGGTGCAGTCCTGGCGAAATGGTTCGCCAGTCGGAGGGGTCTGGTCATGGGCATTGCCACATCGGGAGGCGGAATCGCCCAAACCGTCATGAGTCCGCTTCTCCAGTAAATGATCGGGGCCTGGGGGTGGCGGATCGCCTATCTCATTCTCGCGGGCGCCACGCTTCTCCTGACACCGATTCTCGCATTTTTCTTCCGCAACGAACCTGCATCCGTCGGGGAGCAGATCGACGGCAACCGGGCCAAAACCACCTCTCCTCACGTCCTGTCCGCCCGCCGGCAAAGAAAAACGAGGTCATTTCAAATCAGAAACCTGGCATGGGCCGAAACGGAATGGACCCTGGGCCGCGCTGTGCGCACCTGGCCGTTCTGGGGGGTCATGGGCATCTCCATGTTCCAGTCCTACTCTCTCCATTTCGTCATGGTCCACTCCGTGGCCTTGCTCGTGGATTCGGGCTTCTCCCCCACCAGGGCCGCAACACTCTACGGCGTTATGGGAGGGGGGATGGTGGTCGGGTTTTTCATGTGGGGCGGGCTTTCCGACCGCATCGGAAGAGAATTCGCCTATATGCTCGGCACACTCCTCTTTTTCATCACGATCGCCACCCTGGGAGGCATCAACCCCGGAATGAGCAGCGCCACAGTATGGGCGATAGCATTTTTCCTCGGTGTCGGATTCGGCAGCCGCCCCACCTTGTTCAACCTCATCGCCGTCGATATCTTCCAGGGAAAACACGCTGGAAGAATCATGGGTCTTGGCGCAACGGGATTCGGTATTGGGGGGAGCTTCGGTTCTCTATCGGCGGGATACATCTACGATTACACTGGAAGCTACGACTGGGCTATCCGGATTTGCTTGCTGACACTGGTTATTTCGGCCGTTTCCGCCTGGATCGCGGGGCCCAGCCGAATTCGCAAACCCGTCCTCAACGACCAGGCAAGCGACAGCGGCCAACACCTTTTCACGGGTTTCCATCAATAAATCACAATCCAACTTCTCTCGGCATACGCGTTCGGCATTTTTCGATTTCACTGACGCGGCTCTCTGAATTCATTAAAAAAAAACCTCACACCTGCAGTGAAGATAGATTTCCCCCGGATAAAGGCGAAAAACAAAAATAAATAAAAGAAAACCGCCTCAAATCGATTTTTGAAAGCGAATTTTTTCAATTTACACACACAAATTCGAAATTTAAAACCGAAACCTGACTTTTGATTTCACATGAATGCATCAAATACTTTGAATTCATTAAAAATAACTCTTGACCCGTCAAACAAAAGTGACATAAATTTCCTAACGTAAATATGTTTTGTTTGTGTTTTGCATGAATGAAACATTTTACTTTTCGTGAATCGGCAGTTTGCTGTCGCTTGCTCCGCCGATTGAAGCGCTTCAATCGAAAGCATTTCCGCCCTGCAGGGAGAATCACTGGATGGCAACAAAAAGGAAGACAAAGAAGGCGGCAAAGAGAAAGACCAAGAAAAAGGCCGCCAAGAGAAAGCCGGCCAAGAGAAAAGCAACAAAGAAAAAGGCCACTAAGAGAAAAGCCGTAAAGCGCAAGACCAAGAAAAAAGCTACTAAGCGCAAGACCAAGAGAAAGACCAAGAAGAAGGCAGCCAAGCGCAAGACCAAGAAAAAGGCTGCCAAGCGCAAGACCAAGAAAAAGGCTACTAAGAAGAAGGCAACCAAGCGCAAGACCAAGAAAAAGGCTGCCAAGCGCAAGACCAAGAGAAAGAAGTAGTCTCTCTCAGCTTTAGAGCTTTAGAGAGCAAGCGACCTGGCAAAGGGGTCCTGTCGAAAGACGGGGCCCCTTTCTCATTGTATAATCCTTTAAAAAACAGATATTTCGACAAAATCCTCCCCCTCGCAGTCCCTCTCTTCCGCCGCACTTTCCCTGTCTTGGTAGCTGCGGTATAAAAATTCGGCCCCGAAACCAGAATCCGGGGTGATACACTCGACCGCGTTGATTATGGAGGGAATTCCCGCCCCCTCTTTCCCGGGGACGGAGAGCGAACCGCCGTAAAGAGGCACACGAAATGGACGCGAAAACCCTTACCTATGCACTTATCTCCGTTCTGGGCTTCGGAGTCTGGGGAGTGCTGATGAAACTCGGCCAGGAGCGCCTGGGCCCGCTTCCCCATCTCACCGCCATGGGAGCGGCTGTTGCCCTGATTGTGGCCCTTGGGCTCACCAGCCGAGCGCTCCCCCTTCCGGCCTGGACCCCGAATCTATGGGTTCCTCTGGCGGCGACCCTGGCCACCCTCGTGGCCATGCTGTTTCTGACGCTGGCGCTTTCAAGCTCAACCGGAAGCACGGCCGCGGTTGTGGCCCTCACGGCGCTCTACCCGGGCGTGACTGCCCTGCTCGCCGCTTTATTTCTGGGTGAGCCTTTTTCCATAGCCAAATTTGCCGGCCTGTGCCTCGCCGTGGGCGCGGCGTTCCTTTTCACCCGCTAATAAGAGAAGAACCGTCCAGATGGCGCTCAGGCGTGGTTACCGCATCGGAATCGACACGGGGGGCACCTTCACTGACGTGGTGTGCGTGCGCTCAGACACCGGTGAGGTCTTCACGACCAAGACGCCCACCACTCCCTCCGATTTCAGCCAGGGCCTCATTCAGGGCATCCAGAAGATCATGCAGGAGGTGAAGATCCGCCCCCGGCAGGTGACGGGCGTATTTCACGGCACCACCGTCGCCACCAATGCCATTCTGGAGCGGCGGTTCGAAAACCTGGGCCTTATCGTGACGGCGGGCTTCCGCCATCTTTTGGAACTTGGACGCTCATCGCCCAGCGCCGGGGGCCGGAACGGGGGGCATTTCGCTTCCGCCCTCATGCACCACCCGCCCGAGGCGCTCGTCCCGCCCGAGCGGATATTCGAGGCAAGCGAGCGAATCTCCGCCTCAGGCGAGGTGCTGACCCCGCTCGCCGAAGAAGAAGCCGCCGAATACGCCCGCTGGTTCCGGGATCAGAACATCGGCTCGGTGGGCGTTTGCCTCCTTCACGCCTATGCCAACCCGGTCCATGAAAAGAAGATTCTCGATGCATTTTCGCGGGAATTCCCGGAATGCTTTGTGAGCATTTCGAGCGAGGTGATCCCCGAGCCGGGCGAGTACGAGCGCGCCGTCACCACGCTCCTCGACGCCTCGCTGAAGCCCCGCATCAAGGCCTATCTCGAAAAAAGCTCGGGGCGCATCGAAGAGGCGATCGGCGAAGTTCCCTTCCTCGTCATGAAGAGCAACGGCGGCGTCTCCACGGCGCGCGAGGTGGCGAAAAAACCCATCGGCACGGTGCTCTCGGGCCCGGCGGCGGGCGCTTTCTCGGCGGCCTACCTGGGGCGGCTCTCCGGCTACGACAAGCTCATCACCCTCGACGGCGGCGGAACCTCCACCGACATCGCGGTCATCGAAGACGGCGAAGCCAAGCGCGGTACCCGCCACCAACTCGACGAATTCACACTCCGCCTGCCCATGGTCGACGTTGTAACGATCGGCACGGGTGGCGGCTCAATCGCCTGGAAAAGCCCGGAAGGGAGACTCCGCGTGGGTCCACGGAGCGCAGGCGCAGCTCCCGGCCCGGTTTGCTACGGTCAGGGTGGCAAAGAGCCCACCGTCACCGACGCGAATCTCGTCCTGGCGCGAAGTCCGCTTCATCTGGCCGGCGGCGAGGTGAAGCTCAACAAGGCGCTCGCCATACGCGCCATGCGCCAGCTCTCGGGACACTTCGAGCTCGATCCGCTCGAGATGGCCTCGGGCGTGGTCGAAATCGCCGCCTGGAATCAGGCACACGCCATTCGCCGCGCCACCGTCCAGCGGGGCATCTCCCCCCGCGAGTTCGCCATCATGGCTTTCGGCGGATCGGGCCCCCTCACGGCGGGTCTCGTCGCGGAGCTGCTGGGTATCGAAACCGTCATCGTCCCACCCTTCGCGGGGATGACCAGCGCCTTCGGACTCGACGTGATCAACGCCATTATCGGTACCGTTCAGGAGTTTTCCGCGCAGCGTGCGGCTACTGCGCTCAAGGAACTGGTCGCGACACGCTGTCGTGTGTTGCGCGCTGGCGAAGCCTACGAAATCGAGGTAAATTTTCCCTCGGGCTACCTGTCCCCCTCGGCCGTCGCCGCGGTGATGGAGCGCTATCACCTGCTCTACCAGCGCCGCTTCACCTATAACCACAAGGGAAGGCGCCCGGTGGAGATCGTCCACCTGCGCGCCACGGGTATCGGACTGACGGAACCTCCGAATTTGCCGCTCGTCCCCTCGGGCGACGAGAGCGCCGAGGAGGCATATAAAGGCGCCCGTCTCGTCTGGTTCAAGGAGACAAACGGCTACATCGACACCCCCGTTTACTACCGGGAGCGCCTGAAGGAAGGCAATGTGATCCCGGGTCCCGCCGTCGTGGAGAGTTTCGGGAGCACCACCGTCGTTTTTCCCAAACAAATTGCCCGGGTTGATCGGTACGGCAACCTCGTGATGCGTTTTCAGGCCGAAATGACCGAGCGCACGGAGCGGGCGGGCCGCGCGACCGGTCTTCACGGAGTGGGGATCCAGTACTGATGAACGTCAACCCCGTCGTCAGCGAAATCGTCTCGGGCGCGCTCCGCTCCATGGAGGAGGAGGTAGAAGATCTCCTCGCCCGGATATGGCGAAGCCCTACCCTGCGGGACGCGCGCGATTTTTCGGTCGCTCTTTTCGATCGCTTCGGGCGGGCGCTGTCGGGCCGCGTCCTCGGCGCGGGCCCTGCGCCGATATTAAGAAACACCCCCGCGGAAGAGCTGCGCCCGGGCGATGTTTTTCTTCACAACGACCCCTACCTCCAGCCCGCCGGGCTGGGCGAGATGGCCGAGATATGCCTGACGCGACCCCTGTTCGACGAAGATCGGCTCCTCGCCTTTCTCCAGGTACGCGGGCGGCACGATGACCTGGGCGGCACACTTCCCGGCGGGGGCGCCGGAGGGGCCCGCGAGAGTTTTCACGAAGGGCTTCTCATTCCTCCCGTGCGGATCGCCCGGAACGATGAGCGTGTGGAAGACATCCGGACGCTTCTCCTCCGGAACAGCCGGAACCCCGAAACACTCGGCGACGACATCGATGCTCAGCTCGGGGCCCTGCGCGTGGGCGCGTTACGCCTTCGGGAGCTCCTCCGGCGCTACGGGGCCGAGCAGCTGACGGCCTGCTTCGCCGATCTCCTGCGCGAGTGCGAGGTCGCGTTCCAGGATGAGCTCCTGCCCCGGCTGCCCGAAGAGCGGTGGGAGGTCGAGACCACGGTAGAAACAGACGGATTGAACGGGCCACATCCGATCCACCTCGCGATTTCCCGTGAAGGGGGCCGCCTCGTCCTGGATCTGGAAGGGACCGGTCCCCAGGCGGAGGGCCCCATCAACTGCCCACTTGATGGAGACGGAATCATCACCCTGAGCCGCCTTGTCTCCCCGCTTCTGCTCCATCTGGCTGAAAACCCGGATCGAACGGCGGGAATCCCGCTCAACGACGGTGCCTGCCGGGTAATCGAGGTCCGCCTTCCCGGACCGGGAACGCTCGTGACACCCCGCTTTCCGGCGCCGACCGGGCTGCGCGCACTCACGCTGGGAAAACTGCTGTCCGCCTTCGGGGAAGTACTCTTTCAGGCGAGCGGCGGCGCAACACCAGCGGGGTTCGACAGCCTCCGCTTCTGGGGTCTTTGTGGAAATGGCGGGGAAGGTTCCTCCTTCCTGTTCCGCGAATCGCTCGGGGCGGGGAGTGGCGCGATGGCCGACCGGGACGGAGTTCCGGCGGTGCCTCCGATAGGAAGCGTGGGCGGAATGCCTGTGGAGGTGGTGGAATCCCGTTATCCCGTCCGCGTCGAATCGGCGGGGCTGGTTCCCGACTCGGGCGGAGCCGGCCTGCACCGGGGCGGGACCGGAATGTTCCGCGAATACCGCCTCCTCACCGGGGGCTGCGCCTTCAGCGCCGCGGGGTGCGGCGAAAGCGGCCCCTTCGGAGGAAACGGCGGAATGCCGGGCGGGCGTTACCGGATCAGTCTGGCCGGAAATTCCGGGAGACCCAAAAAGATTCCCCCCGTCACGCCGGCCCAGCCTTTTTCGGATGGAGACCTCCTGCGCGTGGAGACGCCCGGCGGAGGTGGGTGGGGCGACCCCTCGGAGCGGGAACCCGAAGCCGTCCGGCTGGACGTCATTCGAGGGCTGGTTTCGCGGGACGCCGCCAAAAATATCTACCGGGTGGCCCTCGGCCGGGCACCCGAAG
>CAMYJL010000107.1 GCA_947258645.1 uncultured Nitrospinota bacterium | reverse complement strand
TCCACCGGATTAATGGCGAGGAGCCCGAAATCCCTAACGAGGAGCGGGCACACGAACTCGCCTCGGTCGTCGAAAACGCCAAGCTGCGGGTCTCCAAGGTCGAGCGGCGCGAACGCCGGCGAAGGCCGCCCGCCCCGTTCATCACGAGCACGCTCCAGCAGGAGTGCTCGACCAAGTTGCGCTACGGCGCCAAGCGGACGATGTCCATCGCCCAGTCCCTCTATGAAGGCGTGAACCTCGGTCGGGGCCAGGGGAACGTCGGCCTCATCACCTACATGCGGACGGATTCCGTCCGCCTCGCTCCCGAAGCGATCGAAATGGCCCGAGGCTATATCGGGAAGAACTTCAAGGGGCCTTACCTGCCCGAAAAACCGCCTGTGTATAAGGCCAAGGGTGAAAATGTTCAGGACGCCCACGAAGCCGTCCGGCCGACCGACGTGTCGCTGACACCGGACGACCTCAAGGGTCACCTGAAACCTGAACAATTATCCGTTTACACATTGATATGGCGTCGATTCCTCGCCTGCCAGATGACACCCGCCGTCTATGACCAGACCACCGTGGACATCATGGCGGAAGACCTGCTCCTCCGGGCCAGCGGCTCAATTCTCAAATTTTCCGGTTTCCTGGAAGTCTATCAGGAGAGCAATGGAGAAAACGCCGAGAACGGGAACGGCGAAAGAGCCTCGTCGGGCCGGGATCGGCTGCTTCCCCCCATCGAGGAAAACGATCCGATCGCCCTGCTCTCGACCGAGGCGGCCGAAAGCGGCGTCCTTCCCGAGCAGCACTTCACCCAGCCCCCGCCACGCTATTCCGAGGCCTCGCTGGTCAAGGAGCTGGAAGAGGATGGCGTCGGCCGGCCCAGCACCTACGCCTCCATCATCGATACGCTGGAAAAGCGCAAATACGTCCTGCTGGAGCGGAGAAAGCGGCAGTTCACCCCGACGCCGCTGGGCCGCGAGGTCAACAATCTCCTGGTCGAGGGCTTTCCGGACGAGATCAACGTCAAATTCACGGCGAAGGTCGAGAGCGATCTCGATGAGATCGAAAATGGCGACAAATCCTGGCTCCCTATTCTCAAGGAGTTTTACGCCCAGTTCGACAAGAAAATTCAGGAAGCCAAGGGAACGCTCCCCAACCTGAAGACCAAGACCGAGCCCATCGGCCGGGATTGCCCGGATTGCGGGAAGCCGCTGGTGAAGAAGTTCAGCCGAAACGGCTGGTTCATCTCCTGCTCGAAATATCCCGACTGCAAGCACTCCGAGAGCATTCCGAACGGAGACGAAGACGAGGCGGAAACGGACGAGGCGCTGGCCGAGATCGAGGAGAAGGCCCCACCCTGCGAGGATTGCGGGGAGCCGATGCAGGTCAAGCGCGGGCCGTATGGGCTCTATCTCTGCTGCTCCGCCCAGCCGAAAGAGCACAAAACGCGGAGAATTCAGGCCAGCGGCGAACCCGCCGCGGCGCCGGTCCCGACAGGGGTGGCCTGCGCACGGACGAATTGCGATGGCGAGATGGTTTCCCGGAGGGCCCGGCGAACGGGCAAGATATTCTACGGATGCAACCAGTTTCCCAAGTGCAACTACGCCGTATGGGACCTCCCGGTCGGGCGCAAGTGCCCGACCTGTGAGCATCCGCACATCACCCTCAAAACGACGAAGAAGAACGGGACCCAAATGGTCTGCCCCGTGAAATCCTGCGACTATAAAGAAAAAGCGCCCCCCGATCTCATCGCCCTGGCGGAAAAAACACTCCAGGGCGCGGCGGAAAAACAGGAGCGGCCTACTTGAGCGAAAGACTTCGAATCATCGGAGGCGGGCTCGCGGGGACGGAGGCGGCGTGGCAGGCGGCGAAGCGCGGCGGCGAAGTAGACCTGTACGAAATGCGCCCCCGGGTGACCACGCCTGCCCATCAGTCGGAGGAACTGGCCGAGCTCGTCTGCTCGAACTCCCTTCGCTCCGACTCTATGGAAAACGCTTCCGGCCTTCTGAAGGAGGAAATGCGCCGCCTGGACTCGCTCATCCTGCGGTGCGCCGACGAAACGCGCGTCCCCGCCGGTATCGCCCTGGCGGTGGACCGGGAAAAATTCAGCCAGAAAGTCACCGAGTCCATCGAAAAAAATCCGCGGATTACACTCCACCGTGAAGAGATATCCTCCCTCGATGAAACCCACCCCACCATCGTCGCCACCGGGCCGCTGACCAGCCCGGCCCTCTCGGCCGAAATCGCGCGCCTGACACAGGGGAAATACCTGTATTTCTATGACGCCATCTCTCCCATCCTCCACGGAGAAAGCATCGACATGGGGACGGCCTTCATGGGCTCGCGCTACGGAAAAGGGATGGAAGACGGCGGCGAGGGTGACTACATCAACATCGGGCTCCGCCAGGAAGAGTACGAAGATTTTCATCACGACCTCCTTCATGGCGAGAAAGTCGCCCTCCGGGAGTTTGAAAAGCCGGTTTATTTCGAGGGCTGCCTCCCTCTCGAGGAAATGGCCTCTCGCGGAAAAGAGACGCTGGCCTTCGGCCCGATGAAGCCCGTGGGAATCGAACATCCCGAGACGGGCGAAACCTACCACGCCGTCATCCAGCTTCGCCGGGAAGATCTGACGGGCGAGTATTTTTCGATGGTCGGGTTTCAGACGAGGCTCAAATACCCCGAGCAGAAACGCATCTTTCAGAAACTGCCGGGGCTCGGGAAGGCCCGGTTCCTCCGCTACGGCAGCCTTCACCGCAACACCTACATTAACGCGCCTCGCCTGATGCGCAATACACTTCAACTCAAGCGCTACCCGAATCTCTTCATGGCGGGCCAGCTGACCGGGGTGGAGGGATATCTCGAATCGGCCGCGACGGGCCTCCTCGCCGGCATCTACGCGTCCCAGCATCTTGGCGGCGAGGCCATCCAGACCGCCCCGAAGACGACCTCGTTCGGCGCCCTCACGAACTACATCATCGAAACCCAGACCAAGAACTTTCAGCCCATGAACATCAATTTCGGTCTGTTCCCGCCCTTTCAGGGGCGGGTTCCGCGCAAAGAGCGCAAGAAGCGCGTCACGGAGCGCTCCCTTCAGGATCTGGACCCCTGGCGCGAGCACGTCCAGGCGCCGCCGGAATGAACAAGGCAACCGAACGGTTCAAGAACCACCTGCGCGATGAGCGCGGGGCGTCCGCGCACACGATTCGGGCCTACGCGACCGACCTCACGGATTTCGAGGAATTTCTCACCGAGTGGGCAGGCCATGCCGTTCCGCCCGAGCGGGTCGACTCCGAGGCCGTGCGTGCCTACCTGGGCGAACTCTACCGGCGCGGGCTTCGAGCGACGACTGTCAATCGCCGCTTGTCGAGCATCCGCAGTCTTTTCCGCTTCCTCCGGCGCGAGGGGTGCAACGTGGGCGATCCTGCCGGGGAGACGCCCTCGCTCAAGACACCCAAAAACCTGCCGACCCATCTCCCCGTGGACGACGCCGCGCGGCTGATGGAGCTTCCCGACACGGGCACATGGGAGGGCATACGGGACAAGGCGATGTTTGAAATTCTCTACGGCTCCGGACTCCGGGTGAGCGAGCTCACCGCCCTGAACGACGGTGACGTCGACCTGCGGGAGCGCCTTGTTCAGGTACGCGGAAAAGGGAAAAAAGAACGCCTCATCCCCGTGACGCAAAACGCAGCCAAGGCCGTCGAGGAATACAAAAACCGACGGCCCGCTACCTCCCCGCCATCCGGTGGCCCGAGGGAGAAGAAAGCATCTCCCCTCTTCTGGGGCGCCCGCGGGGGCCGGATCACCCCGGACCGGGTTCGGGAGATTCTCCGACGCTATGAAAAAAAGGGCGGATTCGCCTATCATTTTACCCCGCACGCGCTCCGGCACAGCGCGGCGACGCACCTTCTCGAAGACGGGGCGGATCTCCGGTCCATTCAAGAGCTTCTGGGGCATTCGAGCCTCTCCACGACCCAGCGCTACACGCAGGTTGACTTTGCGCACCTCCAGGCCGTATATGACGACGCTCACCCCCGATCGGGCAGGCGACCCCCGAAGGAATCAAAATGACGCAGCCATCAGACCGAATTCGTTCGACGACCATCCTCGGTATCCGTTACCGGGGACAGACCGCCCTCGGCGGCGACGGCCAGGTCACCATGGGCAACACCGCCGTCAAGCACGGCGCGGTGAAGATTCGCCGCCTGGGCGGGGGAAAAGTCCTCTCCGGCTTCGCGGGCTCGGCCTCGGACGCCATTGCGCTGTTCGAGCGGTTTGAGGGCAAGCTCGAGGAATTTCAGGGCAACCTCATGCGCGCCGCCGTCGAGATGGGGAAAGACTGGCGGACGGACCGCATCCTGCGCCGGCTCGAAGCCCTCCTCGCCGTCGCGGATTCGGAATCGAGCCTCATCCTCTCGGGGACGGGCGACATCATCGAGCCGGACGACGGGGTTCTCGGCATCGGGAGCGGCGGACCCATCGCCACGGCGGCGGCCAAGGGCATCCTCAGCCTCGAGCCCGACCTGACGGCAGAAGAAATCGTGCGCCGCGCACTCGATATTGCTTCGGACCTTTGCATCTATACGAACAACCACATCTCGGTCGAAGTGCTCTGATGGAAAACCTGACCCCCAAGCGCATCGTCGAAGAGCTCGACCGCTACGTCATCGGCCAGGGGGACGCCAAGCGGGCCGTCGCCGTCGCCCTGCGCAACCGGTGGCGGCGCCAGCAGCTTCCCGAGGAGATGCGCGACGAGGTCGCGCCCAAGAACATCATCATGATCGGCCCCACCGGCGTCGGCAAGACCGAGATTGCCCGCCGCCTCGCCCGCCTCACCAACAGCCCCTTCATCAAGATCGAGGCCAGCAAGTTCACCGAGGTCGGCTACGTCGGACGCGACGTCGAGAGCATGATCCGCGATCTGACCGAGCTGGCCCGCAATCTGGTTCAGGAAGAATACCGCGAGCAAAACGCCGCCAAGGCGGAGGACATCGCGCTGGAGCGCCTGCTCGACCTCCTCCTTCCCCGCCCGCCGGGGTTCGGCGCCATCGATCCCGTCAGCGCCCAGGCCAAGGATCCGCTCGGCGAGGAACACTACGGCCGCACCCGGGAGAAGTTCCGGGGGATGCTGCTCGAGGGCAAGCTCGACGACCGCGAGGTCGAGTTCGAGGTCGCCGACAAGGGGCCCGAGATTCAGCTCATGGGCGGAGCCGACCTCGAGCAGATGGGCATCAACCTCAAGGACATGATCGGCGGCATGTTCCCCTCCCAGACCCGGACGCGGCGGATGAAGGTGCCCGAGGCGTTCAAGCTCCTCACCCAGGAGGAAGGCGACAAGCTCATCGACCCGGACAAGGTGAACGTCGAGGCCATCGCCCGGACCGAGCAGTCAGGCATTGTCTTTCTCGACGAGGTGGACAAGATCGCCTCGCGCTCCAACGGCTCCCACGGGCCCGACGTTTCGCGCGAGGGGGTGCAGCGCGATCTTCTGCCCATCGTCGAGGGATGCACCGTTCAGACCAAGTACGGCCACGTCCGAACCGATCACATCCTCTTCATCGCGGCGGGCGCGTTTCACATGGCCAAGCCCTCCGACCTCCTGCCCGAGCTTCAGGGAAGGTTCCCCATCCGGGTGGAACTCGACTCGCTCGGGCTCGAGGAGTTCGTCCGCATCCTGCAGGAGCCCGAGAACGCGCTGGTCGTCCAGTACCCCGCGCTCCTGGCGACCGAGGGGGTCAAAATCACCTTCAGCGAGGATGCCGTGAAGGAGGTGGCCTCGTTCGCCGCCCGCATCAACGAGCAGATGGAGAACATCGGCGCCCGGCGGCTGCACACCATCATGGAGCGCCTCTTCGAGGAGATATCGTTCAACGCCCCCGAAATGTCGGGACAGGAGGTCGACATCGACGCCGCCTACGTCCGGGACAGGCTCAAGGATATCGTCGAAGACCTGGACCTCAGCCGCTACATTCTCTAGCTTTTCCCCACCCTCCCGTTTTTTTTCAGCCGACGCGACTTCCCTTCCGGCGCAAGATTGATTTGTGCTAGCCTGATCGAAATCCTGGAAAAAGGAGAAGATCATGGAAGCCACAGCGACGATCCTGTGCGAGAACGCGGTCTACGGAAATTTAGGCGCCATCGGAGAGCACGGCTGGTCGGTCTGGCTCAAGACGCCCCGGGGCGAGTACCTGTTCGACACCGGCCAGGGCAAGGGGCTCCTGAACAACGCCGCGTTTTTTCAGAAGGATTTCGCGGCCGCCAGGGGGGTTCTGATCAGCCATCACCACTCGGACCATACGGGCGGACTGCTCGACGCGATGAAGGCGATGCGGGGCGGCCCGTCGGGCGGCGGCGTCCCCGTGCACGCCCACCCGGACCTTTTCAAGGACAGCTTCAGCACGAAGGGGGACAAGCCGCGGCACATCGGCGTTCCCCACAGGCGCTCCCTGCTCGAGGCGGCGGGGGCGGATTTCCGCCTCGAAACCGGATGGGAGGAGATCGAGGAGGGCATCTACATGACCGGCGAGGTTCCCCGGCGGACCTCCTACGAGATCGGCGACCTCGAGCTCAAACACTATGGCGACGGGAGAAAACTCGTCGTCGATCCCATCCGGGACGATCAGACCGTGGTGATCGATACGGAGGAAGGCCTTTTCGTCGTCCTCGGCTGCTCGCACGCGGGGGTAATCAACATCCTGACCTACATCGCCGAGAAGACCGGAAAATCGCGCTTCCACACCGTCATCGGCGGAACCCACCTCGGCCCCGTGGAAGAAGACCAGGTCTCCCGAAGCATCGAGGCGCTTCACGAATTCGACATCGGGCGGATCGGCGTCTCCCACTGCACCGGACAGAAGACGGCGGCGCGCATGGCCGCCGAGTTCGGCGAGCGGTTCTTCTTCTGCAGCGTCGGAGTGGAGGTCGAGATCTGACAGCAGGTGCTCTCGCCAAGAGATTGAAATTCATTCGGTTGTGACTCTGCGCCCGGAGCGGGCTCTCGAAAACTTACCTTAACCTATTGATTTCCCAACCATAATCTACCTGCCCCCTTTGGGTTTTTCCCTTGGACAAGGGGCTTTCGGGGTGTATATTCCCTTTTCTTGTCTGCCCGGCCCGCCCCTGGCGGGCTGGAAGCGTTTTCAGGGGATGAAGATGGATCCGCGAGCGAGGGCTTCGACGCTCATCGAGGCGCTGCCCTACATTCAGCAGTTCGCCGGAAAAACGATCGTCGTGAAATACGGCGGGGCGGCCCAGGTCGAAAAGGACCTCCAGGCGCCCTTCGCCCAGGACATCGTTCTTCTCAAATATGTGGGCATCAACGTCGTCGTCGTCCACGGCGGGGGGCCCCAGATCGGCGAGACGCTGAGGAAGATCGGCAAGGATTCCGAGTTCATCGAAGGGCTCCGCGTCACCGACGAGGAAACCGTCGGCGTCGTGGAGATGGTCCTCGCCGGATCGACGAACAAGGGCATCGTTCGCCTCATCAACCGTCTGGGCGGCAACGCGGTCGGGCTCTCGGGCTCGGACGCGGGACTGACATCGGCGCGGAAGCTGACCCTGAACCGCAAGAGCGAGAGCGGCGAGGACACTGAGCTCGACCTCGGCCAGGTGGGGGAAGTGAAACAGGTGAACCCCGCCATCATTCACCATCTGACGGACGGCGGGTTCATCCCCGTCATCGCGCCGCTCGGTGTCGGCGAGGACGGCAACGTTTACAACATCAACGCCGACTCCGCCGCGGGGGCCGTCGCGGGCGCCCTTCAGGCGGAGAAATTCATCCTCCTGACGGACGTTCCCGGAATTCTCGGCAAGGGCGGGGACCTGGTCAGCACGCTCGGCCGGGATGAGGTCGAATCGCTCAAGGACTCGGGCGTCATCCAGGGGGGGATGATCCCCAAGGTCGATGCCTGTCTCGACGCTTTAGCCAGCGGCGTGCATAAGGCTCACATCGTGGACGGCCGGGTGCCTCACGCCGTGCTTCTGGAGCTGTTCACCGACGAGGGAATCGGGACCGAGATCATCAGAGGGGCCTGATTCCAGGGAGAAAAAGACGGATGTCGAACGCAGAACTCATCGCTCTCGCCGAGAAACATGTCGCGCCCACCTACGGGCGGTATCCCGTGGCTTTTGTCCGGGGCGAGGGCTGCCGCGTCTGGGACGCCGACGGGAAGGAATACCTCGACTTCATGTCGGGCATCGCCGTCTGCAACCTCGGCCACTCCCATCCGGCCCTGGTCTCGGCGGTTCAGGAGCAGGCGGGCCGGATCATGCACCTGTCGAACTTCTACCATATCGAGCCGCAGATCCGCCTCGCGGAAAAGCTCACGGCGAACTCGTTCGGCGACAAGGTGTTTTTCTGCAACACCGGAACAGAAGCCTGCGAAGGCGCCATCAAGCTGGCGCGGAAATATTCCGCGAAAAAATACGGCGAGGGACGGCATGAGATTCTCACCTTCGAGATGAGCTTCCACGGCCGGACGATGGCCTCGCTCTCGGCAACCGCACAGGAGAAATTTCACAAGGGCTTCGAGCCCCTCCTCTCCGGCTTCCGTTATCTGCCCTTCGACGATGTGGAATCCGTCGCGGCCGCCGTGTCGGACAAGACCTGCGCGATCCTCGTGGAGCCCATCCAAGGCGAGGGCGGCGTGCGCGTGCCCTCCCCGGAGTACCTGAGGGGGCTGCGCGAGATTTGCGACGCGAACGATCTGCTCCTCATGTTCGACGAGGTGCAGGTCGGCGTGGGCCGGACGGGCAAGCTCTGGGGCCACGAGCACTTCGATGTGACGCCCGACGTGATGGCACTCGCCAAGGGGTTGGGCGGCGGCGCGGCGGTCGGGGCCATCGTGGCTACCGATAAAGCCATGGCCTTCGAGAAGGGCGATCACGGCTCCACCTTCGGCGGAAACTACATCGCCACGGCGGCGGGCTGCGCGGTGATCGACACCGTCCTCGGGCCCGGCTTCCTGGACCGCGTCGCGGATACGGGCGACCACCTCTTCGCGGGGCTGAACGAACTCGCCGGCCGCCATCCGATCGTGAAAGAAGTGCGGGGCAAGGGCCTCATCGCCGGCATCGAACTGGACCGGGAGGCGGGCCCCCTCGCCCTCAAGGCCCTCGAGGCGGGCTTCCTGATCATCACCGCCGTTCCCACCGTACTCCGGATCCTTCCTCCGCTGGTCGTGGAGAAGGACATGATCGACAAGCTGCTCGAATTCCTCGACGGCGCACTCAAGGAACTGGCCGCATGAGAAAGCGCGACTACCTGACGGGGCTGGAGCTTTCCGCCGGCGAAACGCTGGGGCTGCTCGAGCGGGCCGTCGTCCAGAAAAAAGAGACAAAGGCCGGGCTGCGCCAGATTTCCCTCGCGGGAAAGACGTTCGCCCTGCTCTTCGAGAAATCCTCGACGCGCACCCGGGTGTCGTTTCAGGTCGGCGTGGCCCAACTCGGCGGCAACAGCGCGCGGGTGCTCAGCGAATACGTGGACGGGATCATCGTGCGAACCTTCGGGCACGAGCGCGTGGAAGAGCTGGCGGAGTATGCCGCTGTTCCGGTCATCAACGGACTCACCGACCTCCACCATCCCTGCCAGGCGCTGGCGGATTACCTGACGCTCTGGGAGCGCTTCGGGCCGGTCGAGGGCCTCAAGGTGACCTACCTGGGGGACGGGAACAACGTCCTGCTCTCACTCCTCCTCGTGGGCGCGCTGATCGGCGTGAACGTGAGCGCCGCGTGCGCGCCGGGCTACGAACCCGACCCAGGTGTCGTGAACCGGTCGCGGGAGCTTGCCGCCGTCTCGGGCGCCGAGATTCTCGTCACGGACGACGTACAGGCCGCCTGCGACGGCTCCCACGCCATCTATACGGATGTCTGGGTCTCGATGGGTCAGGAGGAAGAAGCCGATCAGCGCCGCGAGGCGCTCGCGCCCTATCAGGTGCGCGACGAGCTTTTTCGGCGGGCGGACAAGGACGCTGTTTTCATGCACGGCCTCCCCGCTCACCGCGGCGAGGAGGTGGCGGACGAGGTCATCGACGGGGACCGGAGCGTGATCTTCCAGCAGGCGGGGAACCGGC
>CAMYJL010000106.1 GCA_947258645.1 uncultured Nitrospinota bacterium | reverse complement strand
GGCCGAGCCGAAGCCTTCGGCGGAGCCGACGCGGCCCTGGGTTCCCCGGAAGGTGGCGGTGGCGACTGCCATCTCGAGGATGTTGGTGCCCGGAATGTTGGTTTTCGTCACCTGGGAGCGGTGCTCTTTCAGGGCGTTGACCTTTTTTTCGAGCGTGGATGAAATATCGACGAAGATCGCCGGCGTGAAATCGATGGTGGTGGGTCCTTCGTAAAATAAAAGGTTGGGAATGTAGCGGGCGGCCGAAAGGGTGGCGGTATGAATCGCCCGGTGATCCTGATGCGTGTCGTTCCCGTGGTGCACGAAGATGATGTCGGGTTCCACCTTGTCCAGTTGCGTTTCCAGATAGGCGATGAAGGTCTGATCCAGCGTGACGCGGGTGTCTTCGTAGTCACCGAAGATGATCTTGGCGCCGAGGGCTTCCGCCGCCGAGCGCGCCTCGGTTTCCCGGGTCCCGGGCACGCCCCCCTGTTCGCCGCACGTCATCACCAGCATGGTGACCTCGTGGCCGGCCAACGCGTAGCGGGCCAGCGTGCCGCCGCATCCGTATTCCAGATCGTCCGGATGAGAGCCGATAGCGAGAATTTTCATCGTGCCGTAAATCCTTTCATCACGATCAATTTTGTCACCGCTGGATAAAAACGGGATTGGTGACGATGTGCTCTCCCCGGCTGACTTTCACGTCGAGCCGGTAGTAAATCCGCCGGAACGGAATCGAATTCTCATCGGTGTAGTCCACCTTGAAGGGCGTCTTGCCTTCGAATACTTTGACCACTTCTCCCATCCGGATCAGCTTGGCGCGGACCCTGACCGGCAATCCGTTCTGGGTCGAGACCCGAAACTGTACCCGTGGAGCTCCTTCGAGGCGGAGGTCGTCGCCGTAGCCTGCGCTCTCTTTTCCGTCGCCGGAGGCGATCCGGAAGTAGTCCATCTGGAGCCGCGCGGGCGAATAACCCCGCACGACATAAAAGCGCCCGTTGATGAGCGATCGGTAGAAGGCGTCGTCAGAGAGCTCGTCCATCATGAACACTTGAGCTCGCGTTCGCTGTGAAAATCCAGCCCGCCGTAACCCCAGATTGGCTTGGGGCGGATGGCGCTCAGATAGCCGACCAGATTTTTGTCCCATTCCTTCCCGGGTTTGCTCGCCGTGAAATGGTCTTCGTAAACGGCGTCGAAACCGAGATAGACCACGGTTTCGTTCAGCATGTGCGCGTGGGGACGGGTCTTGAGCCGGCCGAAGCGGGTTTTCTGGTTCTTCAGAAGAGAGCCCTGATGGGCCCAGAGGGCGAACCCACCGTTCGCCTCGGTGTAATTGATGATCTCCTGATAGGGGCGCGCGCCCTGAGGACCCAGATACGGGCTGAAGGGGGTGGACTTGAACGGATGCGCATCGATCGCCCCCATCACCCCGATCACGATCACGGCGGAGCCGATCCACCGCGCCCATCCCCGGAAGGGGAGGAGGGCGATCGCGAGGAAGGCGGGAACGAGAAAGAACAACGTTCCGGGAACGAGGTGGCGGAAATAGCGGGTGCTGAGTTCATTGCCCGGGACGGGGAGTTTTTTGACGGCGTCCCGGCCCATTCCGACCAGTAGAAGATGCCGCCGCCAGTCGTGAACGTTCATTTCGCCGAAGACGGGGTTTCCGGTGACGTAAGAAAAGGGAGCGACCTCGATCCCCGGGATGAGCACCATATCCGGATTGTCGCGCTGGAGTTTTTCGATGGTGTTGAAATAGGTATCCACACCGATTTTGAGCACAGAAGGCCGAAAGTCGCGGGAGATGCCGAACAGGTTTCGAAACGGCGGCGGACCCCATTCGCCGCGGACGAATTCATGATCGGTGAACACAACGATCTGAATCCCGGCGGATTTCGCCTTGGTCACGATCTCGGCGGGCGTGAGTTCCCCGCTGCTGAAAGTTGAATGGACGTGGATGATGCCGCGGTAGGGCTTGAGCTCGGTTTTAACGGCGGCGCCCGAAGGCGCGGGGGCCGCCCAGAAGAATGTGAGTGTCGCAAGGCCCGCAAGCCCGGATTTCCAGTGATTCATGTGGATGCCTCGGAAAAAGATGGAGAAGATAGCGTGCGCTGGTACACGGCTTCGAGATGTTGAACCATAGCTTCGTCGCTGAACGCGGAGGCTTTTAGGCGGCCGGCTTCTCCCATAGCGGTGCGCAGCGCCTCGTTCGAGAGGAGGCGCCCGACGGCATCGGCGAGTGAGGCCGGATCTTCTGGCGGAACCAGATGTCCGGTGATGCCTTCCTCGACGATCATGGGAACGCCGCCCACGTTGGTGGCGACAACAGGGAGTCCCGCATTCATCGCCTCGAGGACGGCGCGGCCCATTCCCTCATTGACCGAGGGCAGGACAAACAGATCGACCGCTTCGAGCAGGTCGCCGACGTCGCTTCGCCATCCCAGAAATGAGACGCAATCGTGTATCCCCAAATTTTCTGCGAGCGCCTTGTAGGCGGCGGCGGATTCGCCGTCTCCCGCGAGGACCAGATGGGCGCCGGGATGATGGTTCAGGACTTTGGCGAAGGCTTCGATCAGCGTTCCGTGGCCCTTGATCGGATCCAGACGGCCGACGGAGGCGATGAGGAGGCTCTCGTGCGGGAGCCCGAGCGCGAGCCGGAGGGCGGTTTTGTTTTTTCCGAATCCGGATTCGTTGTTCATCGGGATTCCACTGAAGATGGTGACGAACTGCTCGCGCCGACCGATCCCGTTTTCGAGATGCTCTTCCGCCTCGCGATCGGTCAGGGTGACGATGACGTCCGTCCAGCGTGCCATGATTCTTTCCGCCCAGATGAATATTTTCGTTTTTAGCCTTCCGAAGTAGCCGTAGAAAACGTGACCGTGCGGGGTGTGGATCACCCGGCTGCCGCCGAGCCGGGCCGCCAAGCGTCCCACGATTCCGGCCTTGGAGGTGTGGGTATGGATCACGTCGTACTTCCCGCCGCGAATGATGCGGCGGCACGCCCACACGGCCTTCAGATCCTGAACGGGGCTGATGGCGCGCACGAGCGAGGGTATGAGGACGAGCTTCACACCTTCCTCTCCGGCGATGTCCTTGAGCGGAGAATCGTCTGTTAAACCTGTTCCGGTCACCAACGTGACTTCGTGGCCGAGACGGCGCTGTCCGATGCAGCTTAGGAGCGTGTTATCGGCGGAGCCGCCGCGATCCAGCCTCGTTATAATGTGCAGGATTTTCACGCCGCGTTCACCTGTAAAATGCCTGAAATCAAAAGTTTTTGGGTGGAATCGCACCGTAAATCATAAATAATAAAAATTGTGGCCGCTCCTTTCACACCCTTCGAAAAATTACCCGCTGAGGCGTTCCATTTTTTCATTTCGATCCGTGCCCTCAACGAAGCGTTCGTGCCAGACGGAAAACGTCATCCATGCCCACAAGGGGAGCGCCCATTCGCCGTTTCCGGAAATATGATCATGGCGCAGACGGGAAATCTGCCGGGGTTCCAGAAGGCACCAGCGCTCGACCCGGGAAGTCGAGAGTAGCTCTTCAGACAGATCGTTGAGCTCCTCCCGCAGCCAGCCGCTCATCGGGACGGTGAAGCCCTGGCGCGGCCGCCGGAGGATTTCTTTCGGGATCAGGTCCGAGATGGCCCGGCGCAGCACGCGCTTTCCCTCGCGGCCCCGCACTTTCCAAGGAAGGGGCAGCGAGGCCGAGAGATTCAAAACACCGGGCGCGCAGAACGGAAGATACAGCTCGACCTCGTTCACCGCCGCGAGTGCGCCGGCCATCGGGGTAAGGGCGCTGCGCAGCCAGAGGTTGAGGTCCGCCTGGAGAATTTCCGAACCATAGCCAGCGGGGAATCCGGCGTCTTCCGCTTCCTTCCAGGGAAGCGGCGCGGCCTTGGCGAAACGGGCCAGGCCGCCACGGAGGAATTCGGTTTCGTTCGCGCCGAAAAAAGCGTACATCGACCGGTGCAATTCAACGCCGCTTCTCTCGGACGCAAGGGCGTGGCCGAGGCCCGCTTGGCCCCGGCGGTGGGCGGCCCCGGCGGCGAGATGGCGGATAATACCGGGCAGGCGGGCGAGGCCGGGCCACCATGGCGCGAGCAGGTGTTTCGTGTGGCCGCAGAACATCTCGTCGCTGCCCAGCCCGGAGAAGATCCGGCGAATGCCTTTTTCGCGCGCCGTTGCGAACGCCCGGCAGTTCGCCACGGCGGATGCGTTGCCGGACGGCGCTTCCATGCTCGACACGATCCAGGCCAGGCTGTCGCGGGCGTCCCGGGCGGTCAGCGTAATGTCGAGAAGCTCCGCCCCGAAGCGCTCGGCCATCTCGCCGGCGTATTTTCTGTCCGGGCTTCCTTTGGGCCCGGTGTGGATTCCGATGACGGGGCCGTTCCACGCCTCCCGGAGGAGCGCGAGAAGGGCCGTGCTGTCGATGCCGCCGCTGAGGAGAAGACCCACCGGCTCATTGGGCGGAAGATCATGGAGTGCCGTCTGAAAGTAGTCCCTCAAAATTTCGCGCAACCAATCCGCCGCCGCTGCGAGGGTGGACGTCCTTTCCGTCTCTAGCGGAAAAAGGGAGCGTGAGCCGTTTTCATGGGGTGAAAAATTGCGCGTGGCGCCGGGGCGCGTCCGCCGGAGCTTCCCGATCATCGTCCTTTCCGGCGGAAGGGAGAGGAACTGGAGAAAGTGATCGCAGGTTGCAAGATGAAGTTTTTCGCCCCCGCCGGGAAGCGATACGTCCGATAGCCTTGCGCCGAAGGCGACCTCTTCGTCGGATTCGCGATAGTAAAGGGACTGCAGACCCAGCGTGTCTGAGCCCAGCGAGAGCCAGTTTTCGTCCGCCTCCCAGAGAACAAAGGCAAAGCCTGTGGCCTTTGCGTGCAGCGGGGCGAGGGCCGAGGCGGGGTTCTCGGGATGATCCGCCAGTGCCCGGGCGAGGTCATCCCGCCTCGACGAGGCCGGTCCCAGGACGACGGCCTGGGCGCCGGTTTTTTCGCTCTGGATCGGAAGGGTCCCCTCGGCCCATTCCATTGAGAAGCCGCCCTCTCGCTTTGTGATTTTCCCCGCCAGCCTATCCATTTTCGCTCATTCCGCCGAGAAACTGCATGTAGGCCCTTTCGGTTTTCCGCGCGTGCGCCTCGATGGTGAAATTTTCTTCCACCCTTCGTCTTCCGGCGGCGCCCATTTTTTTTCGGAGCGCTTTGTCTCCGGACAGTTTTTCGATTGCCGCCGCGAGGGCGCCCGTGTCGCGGACCGGTACCAGGAGACCCGTCCCGCCGTCTTCGATCACTTCGGGTGTGCCGCCCGTGTCGGTTCCAACGACGGGCTTGGCCAGCGCCATCGCCTCGAAGAGGACCCGGCTGCAACCTTCCGATTCGGAGGGGACGACGCAGATATCCATCGCGGCCAGAATGGGGCGGATGTCGCGCACATATCCGCTGAAGACAATCCGCTCTTCGAGGTTTTGCTCCGTGACGAGGCGCCGGAGCTCGTTTTCGTAGGCCTTTTCGTCCCCGAACAAACCAGCGCCGACAAGGATGAACCGGAGGTTGGGATAGTGGGGAATGAGAGCGGCCGCGGCTTCGATGAACACCCGCTGGCCTTTGACGGGCGCGATTCGACCCACCACCCCGGCCAGCACGCAATCGGGCCCAAGGTCCAACTCATCCCGAACGGATCCTTCCGGGATCGAGGGATGAAACCGCTCGACATCGACGCCGTTGATGATGGTCATGGATTTTTCTCGGGAGCGTCCCCGGAAGCGCTCCCGGATGGCGTCCGAATTGGCGATGATGAGGGATGTGAGCGGGGAGAGCAGGCGGTCGAGGTCGATCTCGCCGGGAACGAGCATGGTCCTCGCGTGCCAGACGACCGGGAGGCCCGACAGGCGCGCAGCCAGCGCCGCCGGCACGTTCGTGACGGGCCCGTTGGCGTGAAGGAGGGCGGCGCCGTTTTGGCGGACGATTTCCCGGAGCCGCCGGACGGTTTTCGCCAAGAGATCGACGCGCCGGAGTTGGCCGTATTCGACGGGGAAGACTTCGACATCCAGCGCCCGGGCGGCGTTGGCAAAGGGGCCCGCGCCGGGAGCGGCGAGAATGGGCCGGAAGCGGCCCCGGTCGAGATGGCGGAACAGCTCAAGAAGACTGGTCTCTCCGCCGCTGATCTCCGAATAATGGTGACAGTAAAGAATCGTGCGCAAATTAGAGGCCCTGTCCTGGTTTTTTTTGCCAAGAAAAAACGAATGATATCAAGAGTCGCTTGCGTTTTTATCCCTTTTTGCCGCTGTTCCCCGTGCCAGATCGATGGCGCGAAAAGAAGAGGCCGCGTTTTTATCTCCTTCAGCCGTTTCGGGCGCCTGAGCGGCCTGGCTGGCTTGGACGGGAGAAGACTGTTGCGCGGGAGGGCGCTCGGGCGCGCTGGCCGGGGGAGGTGTGAATGTTGATTTCTTCTGGGCGGATTTTCGCCCGGCGACGGGCTCCCGGAATTTCGGTTTGTTAATTTGCTCCCGGTGTTCTTTTTCCAATTCCCGGCGCTTGACGTCCAGCGCTTCCCGCTCAAGGAAACTTTCGTAGGTCGATTTCTTTTTCTGATATCTCGATTTTACATGAGGTTCGGCTTCTTCTTCGTTGCTGGCCGGGAGGCGTGGCATACGTCCCACCCGAACGATGCGGGAGAGGACGGCGGGCTGCTTCTCCCCGGGTTTATCTTCCTTTTCCTCCGGTTGTTCGGGTTCCTCGGCGGGCCACAGCTTCTCGCGTTCCGCCTGGATGATGGGGATACGAATGACGATGGCGGTGAGGACCATCCACGGCTCCATGATGCGGAGGATGATGAACGTATTCGAGCCGACCGAATGGGCCAGCAGGCCGAAAAGGCCGGCGATATAGCCGATAGCAAGCCCGTATTGAAAGCGGTCGGGGGAGGCACGCATGGCGGCGAGGCCCCCCTGAAAGTAGGCCCAGATCAGCCAGAGAAACGCGAGAAGGCCCACCAGACCCGTCTCGACGAGGGTGCGCACGACCTGAGAGTCGACGAAGACGAAGCCGGTGACTCCCCATCCCAGAATGGGTTTTTGCATCCAGCCATCGACGGCGACTTTGTAGCTATTCAGGCGCGCGGTGGAAGAGGTGTCGAGCCGGACGGAGCCGATCTGAAGCTGTTTCGCACGAACCTGTTTCTCCTGCATGAATGTGAACAGAAGGCGTTCTTTCGCGGATTTGGGGAGAAAGACAGGCCCGACCACTATCAGACATACGGTAAACAGGGCGATCTGTTTTTTCTTCGGAGAGAAGATGAACAGAGCCAGGAGGGCCGCGGGGATGCCCAGCCAAGAGGCGCGGCTTCCGGTGAACAGGAGCGGGATGGAAAGAGCCAGAATGTAGACGGACCATCCTGCCAGGGCGCGTGAGCCTCTTGATACGACGAGCTGTCCGGCCGCAACGCACATGAGCAGCAGCAGATAGCCGCCCATGGTGTTTGGCTCTCCGTGGTCTCCCTCGAAGGGGGCCGACACGCGCACGCCGGAGGGTATTTGGTACATGCCGTAGATGGCGATACAGATCGATGTGAATATGGCGATGCCGATAAATCGGCGCATTTTTTCGCGCGAATCCAGGATGTTGAGCGTGATGAAAAAAGCGATGAAATATTCGATGTAGCGGAGGACGAAGAATATCCCGATCTTTCCTTTGACGTTTCCGGTCATGTAGCCGATTAACGTGGATATGGCGCAGCTGAAAACGTAGAAAGCCACCGGACGGTTCAGTGAATTGGTGACGATCAGGCCCAGGTCTTTGTGTATCGCCGTTCGGGCGAACCAGCTGACGGAAAGGATGATCAAAAGAATGTCGTCGATGCGGATGACGATGGAGCGGCCGCCTTCGACGGACGTTCCTCCTCCGCCGCCGAGTCCGATTTCCGGAGAGAGGAGCATGGACATGATAAGGACGGCCACACCGAGCTCCGGACTCAGGAAACAGGCCACCAGGAAGATGACCCCGATCAGCGCCCCGACAACGAGGAACGAGGATACTTGCACCAGGGAGAAGGCGAGCAGGAGAGATACAGCCAGAATGGCGGCGAGGACCAGGAGAGGAGCCAGAATTCCCCCCGGCGCATTCGCTCCGGCTTTCGTCGAAAAAGCCATCTATCAGGCTCCGAGATCGCGGTGGGCGCGCTAGCGGGCGACGAGCCGGAAGGCGATTCTCTCGCGGCTCAGAATTTCGGCGGCTGGCCGGGCTTCTTCGGGTTTTTGGAACGCCCCGAGCAACATTCTCCCGCCGCCCCTGTGGTCATGTTCGAAAATGGCGTTCAGGCCCGCCGCTTTCAGGGAAGCTTGGATGGCCCGCTCTTTGCCGGGCGCGATGCTGCTCATGATTTGCAGCGTGTAGGGGAGCCGCTGAACAGGTGGAACGACAGGCCCAATCTTTTCAGTAAGATATGGGCGGGTTCGCCTCGAGAGGAAGGCATCGGCCTCCTGTTGACTGGGGAAGCGGCCCAGAAACTTGCGATCCCGCTGCCCTGTCTTCAATGAAACGGGGGAAAAAGGGGGCGACAGTTTGAGCCACTGCTGATGAACCAGCTGGTGGCGGGTGGCCGCGATATTCCGGTTGAAGCTGAATGCGATGCTGGCCGGTTGCTTCTCTCCGGTTCTGGGGGATAGGGGCGGGGAATTTTTCAGGCCCGCGATGAGAAAAGCCGCCTTTTCTTCTGAATTGGGCGTGGAGAGGTTTTGCGGAACTATCTCCGGCCTCAATACGGTTGCGGGGGAGATACCGGAACCGGGCATGCGCGAAAAGGCCGCCCGTTTTTTTTGCCACAGCGGAGTCAAACGTTTCAGGGAATGTTTTTCTTTTTTGCGTACCGGTTTTTGGGGCGGCCTGGGCGAGGGGATGACGCTGCCATCGGAGGATTCGCCTGGTTTGCTGGTGATCGCCGGGCGGTTGGATAGTTTTTCCCGGGTGATCTGCCATGTCTTGTCGAGATTCTGAAGAACGCCTCCCGGGGGTGTTCCGATCGTGGCGTAGGTGTCGGTCAGGGCGCCCAAGAGGGGAAGGCGGATGCCCTCCTGCCACGCCATGCCCATCCCCATGGAGAGAAAGGACAGGCCGACGATGACGGCCCCGATCGTCCGGGCAAGGGGGGAGGCTTCCTGCTCCAGCTGATCGCTGCCCGACGAGGGCACCACCAGATTTTTTGCTTTCCGATAGACGCGCTGGTACACGGGGAGCTCCATGAGGTTTTCTTCTCCTGCTTCCTCGACATAGCCGCCGTAATAGTAGCTGGACTGGTAGCGGAACGAGTCCATGTCGGAGGTGGCCTCAGCACGCATGGAGTTGAGGACGACGCCCCACACGTTTGCGCGGACGTTGTCGAGCTGGAGCTTGGCCCGCTTGAGGGCGCCGCGGGCGATGTTGCCAACCCGGTAGACGAGAACGCATCCGTCCACCCGCGTTCCGAGGACGGCGGCGTCCGTGACGGGAAGCAGGGGCGGAGTGTCGAGGATGATCACGTCGAATTCCGACCGGAGCGTCTCGAGGAACTCCGTCATCCGGGGTGAGTTGAGCAAC
Source organism: uncultured Nitrospinota bacterium (assembly GCA_947258645.1). GTDB lineage: Bacteria > UBA8248 > UBA8248 > UBA8248 > UBA8248 > CAMYJL01. Next base: position 1,223 of record CAMYJL010000106.1, on the reverse strand, counting down.
TCGGATGGGTTGGGCGGAATATTCCCGCAGGTGAGGATGTTCAGGTTGTCGAGGCCCGGCGTGAGCATGATGTCTTCCATGTCGAATTTGCCGAGCATGATGTCGGTCATGGTGCGGATGCATTCTTCCCAGTTGTAGTTTCCGAGAAGAATATCGGTGACGCCGGGTTCCCTGTCGATTCCGAAGATGCGGTAGATGGTGGGTTTCCGCATGTCGCAATCGATGAGAAGGGTCCGCTTGTTGGTCTGGGCATAGGTAATGGCGAAATTGATCGCTGTGCTGGTTTTGCCCTCGCCCGGCGTGGCGCTCGTGAGGAGGAATATGTTCCCGCCCTTTTCGAGGGATAGAAAATCCATCTGGGTGCGGAACGAGCGATAGGCTTCGGCTATCGGAGATCTCGGGACGAAGTGCGTCACGAGCCGTCCGTAAATATCGGCGGTGAAGCGCCCTTCCTGGTCGGGATTGGATTCGAGGTACTGGCGCTCCAGCTCTTCTGCGTCGAGGGTCGGGATGACGCCAAGGACCGGAACCTCCAGGAAGCTTTCTACATCTTCGATCGTTCCGATGGAGGTATCCATCGTCTCCACGACCAGCGCGAAGGCGAGACCCACGATCAGGCCAAGAATAGCGCCCAGGGTGGTGTTGACGCCGATTTGCGGGGGGTTGTCCCGGCCCGTCGGACGGAAGGCGGGCTTGACGATATGAACGAGGTGTTGCCTGCCCGCCAGCTTGATGTTCACCTCTTCCATCTTTTGACGGAGGAGGTTATGAACTTCCATGTCGGTGGCCATCTGGCGCTCGAGGCGCTGAAGCTGGAGGGAAAGGTCGGGGATGGTCTTGTTTCGGTTTTCGAGACTGGCCAGTTCCTTTCGCCGGATACGGAGTTCGGTCTGGATGGCGCGTTCACGGCCCTGGAGGACGAGAAGCATTTCGCGGATGACGTTTCTGATCTGGGCATTCACGGCGCGGACAGAGGGGTGCTCATCCGTGAAATTTTCGAGGAGGGTGTCCCGCTGGACCTGCAGCTCGACGAGTTGATTGTTGAGCGATCCGAGCCCTGATTCGATATCGTCTACCGGAATGCGCTTGGTTTTTCCCGCCGTGAATTCTCCGATGGAACGAACCTGCTGGATCGCATCGCGGATATTGTCCGCGGCTTTCTCTAATTCACCCACTTTGACCCTGGAGGTTTCCAAGAGCCGCGAGATGGCGGCGGCCTCGAC
>CAMYJL010000105.1 GCA_947258645.1 uncultured Nitrospinota bacterium | reverse complement strand
TCTGATGATATTGCCAATGTATCGGACCGCGCTACCATTTTGCGCGAGCAGGCCCAAGCGCTTGTTCTAATTTTGGCTTCGCGCGCGGACGAGGCTGAATCACTCCGCCGCTTGCCGGACGAGACACTCGACGACGTCAAGGCGGCGGGGCTGCACCGGATGTGTCAACCAAGGCGTTTCGGAGGAGCGGAGGTGCCGCTCGATGCGGCAGTTGATATCGTTTCAATCTTGGCCCGGGGATGTGCTGCAACGGCCTGGGTCTGTGGAGTGTATAACGATCATTCGATCGTGGCCGGTATGTGTGATCCTGGCGTCCCTGAAGAGATTTGGGGCGAGAATCCCGATGCCGTCATCGCTGCGGGTTTCTTTCCGTCCGGAAATGCCGAGCCTGTTGAGGGCGGTTGGAGGTTGACGGGTAAATGGGGATTTTCCAGCGGTTGTGACTTCGCCGACTGGCTGCTGCTGGGAAGCATGCTGCCAATCGGGGACGGCGATGCCACACCGAGCCTCTGCTTTGTGCCCAGGAGCGAGGTCCGGATCGACGACAATTGGCAGGTGATGGGGCTTGCCGGAACGGGAAGCAAAAAACTAATTGTTGAGAATACGTTCGTCCCTTCCTATCGCATTATTTCGTTCGAGCATGCGAGAGGGGGAGCAGAGATGAGAGGACGGACCGATGTGGCGCCCCTTTACCGTCTTCCGCACATTTCCACCGTTCCTTTCTTTTTTTGCGGCACGGCGCTTGGAATAGCCGAAAGCATGCTTTTGGACGTGACCGCGGAGATGAAAAATCGCACATCTTTCGGAAGACCGGTAGCGGAAATTCAGACGATGCAGATGCACTTGGCCGAAGCCTCGGCTGAGGTTGAATGCGCGCGCCTTCTGGTCATGCGAGATACCACCGAGGCGATGACAGCGATGTCCCTTGGAAAAGAGCTACCCCTTGCCGAGAGGGCGAGAAACCGGCGGGATATGGCATATGCCACCCAGCTCTGCAGCCAGGCGGTCAACCGCTTGTTTTGCGCGTCTGGTGGAAATGCCCTTTTCCTTGATAACACCATTCAGCGAAAATACCGGGACATGTCCGCAGTGGCGCGCCATATCGCCGTAAATTGGGACATCGCGGGCACTATCTACGGCCGCGTCGCTTTCGGTCTTGACCCCGCTTCGCCGCTCGTCTGACCGGCAAAGGGCGTTCACCCGTTGGTTTGCTCCACTTCGCCCTCCGGACATGGTTCCAGGATTCTAACAAGGAGTGGCACCACTATTGAGGGCACGTCATTCATGTGCAAGGCGACGAGAAACCTCATTTCAGGCTAAAATTATTAATTCGCCATACACGGGATTGGGTCGTGTTTTCGGGCCGCTGGCCGCCTCGCGGCCTCCGGCCCATTTCAGCTCACAGGAGCGGGCATGATCCGCTATTCACCTAACCCGAACACAGCAGGCCGCATTCGTTGGCACGAATGGGGCCTCGAGGCATTCGAGGCCGCGCGGGAGCAGGACAAGCCCTTGATGCTCTTCATCGGTGCCTTTTGGTGCGCCTTTTGCCAGCGCATGGACGAGACCGCTTTTTCCAATGAGGAGGTAGCTGCTCTTCTTAACGCCTACTTCGTCTCCGTGCGCTGCGAAGATGCCCAGCGCCCCGACGTCGATGCCCGCTACAACCAAAACGGCTGGCCCACCATCGTCTTCATGGCCCCGGCCGGCGAGCCCATCGCCGCCGTGAACTACCTCGAGCCCGAAGACTTCGCCAGCGTCTTAGTCCGCGTGTACTCCGCCTACCAAGTGGAAAAAGACAATCTCGCCGCGGCCCCCACCCCAAAAGCCGCACCTCCCGCACCGGCCGCCGCCGCTGGGGACGATAAACCCCGCCCCGCCGCCTTTGCCGAGATTTCAGGCGCCCTCATGGCGATGGCCGACAATGTAAACGGCGGCTTCGGGCCCGACCACCGCTTCCCGCACCCAGAGGCCTTGGATTTTTTGCTCTACTGCTTTGAGGCAGGCGGCGAGGCCCGCTATCTCGACCATGTGGCGCTCACCCTCGATAGGCTTCGAGCGGGCGCAACCTGGGATGAGCGGGGCGGCGGCTTTTTTCGCTATTCCTCCAAGCCCGATTGGAGCGAGCCCCACCGCGAAAAACTCCTCGAAGATCATGCTGGCGTTCTGAGCAACGGCCTCTATCTCTTTCGCCTCTCGGGCCGGGATAAATATCGGAAAATCGCCGAGGAGATCGTCGATTATCTAGACGAAACGCTCTCTAGCAAAAGCGGCTCGGCCCCGGACGGCCCCTTTTGGGGGTGTGAAGACTATGTGCGCCCACAGGGCGATGACCCTTTATTAGCCGATCCAGCAAATTGGTATCCTGTAACCGATGAGCTCATCTACACCGACGCCAACGCCCGGGCGGCATCGGCCTATCTTGAGGCTGCCCGCGTTTTAAAGAGACAAGAGTTAAAAGATCGGGCGATAAATGTTCTCGATTTTCTCTGGACCAATTGTCGCTCGTCCGAGGGCTCGATGTGCCACTATTTCGACGGCGAGGCGCACGCCCCCGGCCTGTTGACCGATCAGGTATATATGGGCCTTGCCATGCTGGACGCCCACGTTGCTGCAGGAGATACCATTTATCTAGATCGCGCGCTTCATCTGGGCGAGGGTGTTATCGCCGCCCACACAAATCCCTCGGGCGGCTATTACGACATCGCACACACAGGCCCGGCGCACCTGCGATTCCCGCTTACTCTCATCGCCGAAAACGGACTGGCCGCCCGGTTCTTTCTCAAAATCGCGGAAGCCGCCGGGCAAGATAAATACCGTCGGGCCGCCGATATTGCTCTTTCCGCCTTTTCAGGCGACCTCGCCCCCTACGGCGTTTATGCCGCCACTTTCGGCAGGGCCCTGGGCGAGTTCATGTAGCCGCCTACTGGGCGGATTGCCCCTGCGGGCGACTTGAAAATAGCGGGTGACTCGTGCGCATAATGAACCACACACGAGGAGCGAAAAGAACATGGAACTAACGATAGCCCGGCATCCGGTTGCGGACATCCAGTTCGGGGAGAAGACGCGGCTGGACGACACAACCCTCATCATCAACGAGGGGGAGCTTCGCGCCCATCTCTTAGAGGATGATCGCCTTGTGGGCGCGGATTTAGAGATCGTCCATCCTGGCGAAGCTGCGCGGGCGGGCTCGGTGTTCGACATCATCGAGCCGAGGGCAAAGGCGCCGGGTGGGAGTCCCGATTTCCCCGGCATCGTGGGCGATGTCGCCACGGCGGGACATGGGACCACTCACGTTCTCGAAGGGGCGGCGATCACGGTTTTGAACGAGCTCTCCGCCGAGGAGCGCGGTGGGCGCCAGGATCGGATTTTGGAAATGAGCGGCCCGGCTTCCGAGCATTCGCACTACGCCACCCTTCATCACCTCATCATCGTCTCGCGCACCAGGGAAGAGCTTGCCCCTCACGTCAGAATGAACGCGGGCCGCCGCGCGAGCATGCGGGCGGCGGTCTATCTCGCCCGCGTGGGGATAGGCGAGGCGCCCACCAGCTCCGAGACTTTTGGCCCCATCGGGCCAACGGAGCCCGGCCGCGAAGGGCTCTCAAGGGTGGCCTACGTCGGGCAGATATACTCGCGCCAACGCTCTCCCGAGGTGGACGAGCAGATCATCTACGGCGTCAACACGAACGGAATGATGCCCCTCCTTCTTCACCCCAACGAATGGCTCGACGGGGCTATTGCGCCCGCCTATGTCTTATCTCTCGGCGGGCAGGAGACGTATTTTTATCAAAACCACCCTGTAATCTGCGACCTCTACCGGCGGCACCAAGCGCATGAGCTAAACTTCGTCGGTACCGTCGCGACTATCGCCGCTACCGACAACGCGGACCGCGACCGCAACTGCCATGCGGCGGCGAATTTCGCCAAATGGGGGCTCGGAGCCGATGCCGCCGTGCTCACCAAGTTCGGGGGCGGCGTTCCCCACATGGATATGGCGGTGACAGCGAATATTTTAGAGGGCAAGGGCGTAAAAACGGCGGTGATGGTCTCGGACATGTCGGGGGACCGGCGAGTCGAGTCGGCGCTGTTGTTTAATTTCCCCGATGTTGACGCGGTGGTTTACTGCGGGGGGGACGACACGAAGTGGGAGCTCCCCGCGATCGGGCGTGCCATCGCGGGCGATCCCGTAACCGCCCGCACCCTGGCCGCCTCGGGCGAGGTGGGCGCGGCAACTATCATTGGCGTCACCAACCAGCAGGGCGCCACCCACATTCAATCCATCATATATTGACTACAACCAGGAACTAAAGAGGGAGATACCGAATGATTCGCCATGCTCCAGCGCTCCGTTTGGCGACCTTTTTGGTTTTTTTGAAAAACACTTGAAGAATTCCTAAGATTTTTGAACCTCGTGCATGTGTAGTTGGTTTGGAAAAATCGGGAGGGTGGTCAATGCGAATCGTTCACTACATCAATCAGTTCTTCGCTGGCATCGGCGGTGAGGAAGTGGCGGGAGCTCCGCTAGAGGAACGCTCCAGGGCCGTAGGGCCGGGCCGCCTGCTTGAGCAATTAATGGGCGAGGGCGCCGAAGTCGTGAGCACCCTGGTTTGCGGTGATAACCACGCGGTCGAGAACGAGGACGAGGTGGTGGCCGCTGTTATAGAGAAAGTGCGCTCCGCAAAGGGCGATTTGTTCGTGGCGGGGCCCTGCTTTGAGGCGGGCCGCTACGGGATGATTTCGGGTGCGGTGTGCGCGGCGGTTGAGGCCGAGCTTGGCATACCGGCTGTAACAGGCATGCACGTCGAGAACCCGGGCGTCGATCTATACCGGGAGGCCCTCTACATCGTCGATTCGGGCCAAAACGCCTCGGAGATGAAAAACGTCATTGAAAAAATGGCGGCGCTTGCGCTAAAGCGGCTAACTGGCGAGCCCATAGGAAAGCCGGCCGAGGCGGGCTACCTGGCCCGGGGCCTGATAAAAGATGCGTTTGTCGAAAAAAGGGCTGGCGAGCGGCTGGTGGACATGCTGATGGCCAAGGTTTCCGGCGAGCCGTTTGAGACCGAGATGCCCGCAAGCTCGTTCGAGGCGACGCCGATGCCAGCGGCGGTGGGGGACATTTCGAAATCAAAAGTCATGGTCATCACCGACGGAGGGCTCGTTCCCAAGGGCAACCCGGATGGTATCAGGGGGATGGCCGCCACAAACTGGGGCACCTACAGCATCGAGGGCCGGGGAAATCTTGAGAGCGAGGACTACGAGATTTCCCACGGCGGCTACGACACGAGGTTTGTCGAAGAAGACCCGAATCGCCTGGTGCCGCTCGACGCCCTGCGCGAGCTTGAAGAAGAAGGTGCAATCGGCGAGCTGCACAACGAATTTATTTCAACCTCTGGCCTCGCGAACCCGCTATCGAACACGCGCCGCATGGGCAAGGAAATGGCCGAAAAGGTCAAGGCCGAGGGGGTGGACGCTGTTATCCTCACCTCGACGTGAGGGACTTCCACCCGCAGCGGGGCTGCGATTACAACCGAGCTTGAAAAGGCGGGCATCCCGGTGGTGCAGGTCACCTCGGCGCTACCCATCGCCAAGATGATCGGTTCGAACCGCACGGTGCTTGGCCACGGGATCGTGCATGTGGCCGGCGACCCGAGCCTATTGCCCGAAGAGGAAAAGAACCTGCGTCGCAAATTGGTAAAGCAAGCGATGACGGCGCTGGAGAGTGAGGAGAAAGAGTAGCCGGAATTTCATAGAGCGCTGACCTCCTCCCCCTCCGTCGTGTCCAAATATTCGAACGAACCTAGAGTTTTGCCTGTGCATGGCAAATTGCTAATTTTAGACCGAATTCCAGGTATTTAGGATTCAGTTGAATTTTTGGACAGGACGGGGTTCGAATTATTTGACCCTTCGAGGTCAGGCCTGTCGGCTAGTCCCACCGCTCGCAGGCGGGATAATGCTCCCGCCTCTCGATGCGCTGGGGAAACTTCGTCCGCTCGTCGGGGCAGGCGACGTCCACTTGGGCCTGGTCGAGGTTCATCGCTCCCCGAAGGTCAGACTCCCTCAGACTGGTCCCACCGATATCGGCTTCCTTCATGTCGGCCCCCGCGAATTTCGAACCAATCAGGGCGGCCCCCCGGAGGCTCGCCTCGACGAGCCGGGCCCCGGTGAGGTCGCAGTCCTCAAAATAGGCCCACCGTAAGTCCGCCCGGGTGAGGTCGGCCTCTCTCAAATCAGCCGCGCCGAATCCCGCCCGCCTGAGATCTGCCCTCTGAAGCCTCGCCCCCCGGAGTCTCGCCCCGGTGAAATCCGCTCGCCGGAGCCACGCCCCCCTCATGTCGGCTCCCTCAAGGTTCGCACCCCTCAGGTTCGCCCAGAAAAGATTGGCGCCCCGAAAATCCGCGCCAGCGAGATTCGCCCCTGCAAGATCGGCGGTGCGAAGGTCGGCCTCCCTAAAATCGGCGCCCGCTAAATTCGCTCCGCTCATATCCGCCGCCTTGAGGCGCGCGCGCCTGTAATCCCTCCGTTCGGGGTCAATCTTCCGTCCGGCCCAGGCAGAAGGGGCAGTGAGGAGAAAACAGACGGCGAGCACGATAGGAAGGTAAAACCAAAGGGGGGCGGATGGACGAGAGGGCATGGAGTTCCTCGACGGCAGAGGCTCGTAAAGGCTAAGGGAAAAGAGATTTTCAAAATGTTCCTAACGGAAAGATCGATTCTAGTGACGTGTCCTCCTCATACCGGTCCATGTTGAATGCGGAAACGGACCTGGCGAAGCCCATCAGCTGCACTTCCCCTTTACGTCAGCCTGTGTATTCGAGGATATGCATCCCGGCGCCATTCCGGTCGATCAGATAGAGTCTCCCTTCATCGTCCATGCCGATGTCGTTCGATTGGCAGCAGGGCTCCCCGAAATTCATCTCGGGGACGAAGTGGCCTACCTCCTTCGGGAAGAAGGGATCGGAGACGTCCACCGCCCGCAGGCCCGCGTTGAAATAGGTGAGGAAGATGATGCCCGGCCAGGGATTTTGCCCCGGTTTGTACTCGAGAATGTTGTGGGCGCCGTAGCGCTTCCCCCGATCAAAGAAGTTTTCCCGGTCGGGCATAAAGGTGGCGACGGGGATCGGGTTGGTTTCCTCGCGGATGTCAATGATCCACATGAACTGGCTGTCGCGGTGGTTGGCGCTTCCTTGGCCCTCGTCGGTGACGACGAGGTAGGGCTGCTCATCCACGGGCCAGACAGTGTGGGTCATGCCGACGAAAGGAGGGGCCCAGCAAAGGTGGGATATGTGCTTGACGTTTGAGAGGTCCGAGCAGTCGGCGATTCCCATCCCACCGCCCCAGAATCCGCAGTACATCCGGTCTCCCCGAATCACGGCGGGGCCGTGGCAGGTCGTGACGCGCTCCCAGACATCGGGTTTTTCATAGGGCAGATTCAGCGAGAGGTTCTGCTCGGGAAGCCCCCAGAGGCTCAAAACCTCTGGCTTGAGTGGATCGCTGATGTCGAGCGTCCAGCTGACCCTATCCCGCCAGCCCTCCGCCTCGTTCGGCGCGAAAGCGAGCTGGCGCTCGTTGTCCACACCGAAGCGGTGAGGTCCGTTTCCGGGCATGTCGTAAAACCCCACTTCCTTGGGATTGGCCGGGTCGCCGATGTCGAATATTTGGATTCCCGCCCGGGCGCCTTGCCCTTCCGGGGAATTGAGGCGTTCGCAATTGACGTAGAGAAGATCGTCTCCGACGACGCGCAACTTGTGGTTATGAATCCCGGGAGGCGCGTTCACCTCGGCCACTTTTTTGGGCTTCGTCGGGTCGGACACGTCGTGGATGGTGACCCCCTCCGGGCCGTTGTAGAACGAGGCGCCGACGGCGCCCACGTAGGCGAAGCCCTTGTGGACCTCGACGAGGCTGCCGCCGCCCCAGGCGGCGCTCGGGTCGTGTCCCAGAAGCTTGAAGTTTTTGGATTCAGCCGGATCGCCTACCGTCATGGATTTTCTCCTTTTTCGGCCTTCCCTTATTATGAACGTACCGGAATTATGCGGCTACGCCGTCCTGTCCAAAAATTCAACTGAAACCAAAATACCTGGAATTCCGACTAAAATTAGTAATTCGCCATGCACAGGTTCATTCGAAGTCTAAAGAGAGAATGCATGAGCGAAATTATGGTACCCCTTTGTGAGCAGGCGATCCTTCGTGAGCTCGCGCTATTTGCAGACTGGTACAATGAGCACAGGCCCCATTCGGGGCTTGCTGGCCAGACACCAGCTGAGGTCTGCCGCGGGGTGGAGCCAGCCTCTCAGCTTCCACGATTCGAACCAAGAGCGAGGTGGCCGCGAGACGCACCTTGTTCTTCTCCCCAAGTGTCAGTCGCTGGCGATGCTGGTGCGGTTGTTCGGATTGATGTCCGCTATCACGCAGGCCGAAGACACTTGCCCATCGTCTCTCTAAAACGCGCGGCGTAAACCACGAGAATGGAACCTTCACAAGATTTCGCTGCGGGTCCGCGCTCGTTTTCGAGATCTGTTATTCTTGCCCATGAATTCCCAAACAACGCCATCATATTTCCGACTCGTCGCATCGAATTCGGTCAAAGTCGCCGAGATTTTGTCGTTCATTCTGAGTCAAAAATTGAGCGTAAAGTTTCGCTGGACCAGTACAGCACCCGTATCTGGAAAACCGCTTTCATTCCATGAATTCCCTAAGAACATCATCGTGAACTTGGTTCGTTGAAGTGAATTCGGTCGGCACCTGCGAACTTTTGTCTTTCAATCTATGTCGAAAATAGGAGTGAATATTCGCTGGACCAGAACACCATGGTCTAAGGGAACTAATTTTTCATAAAATTATCTGAGAGCCCCCATTCACTGGGAGATCGGCTCCTGTGATATGACGAGAGGCATCCGAGCAAAGGAAAACAACCGTCTCCGCCACATCTTCGGGCGAAGCTATGCGACGCAGTGGAATTTTCTGACGAAGGTTTTCCACTTCAGCTTCCGATCGGTTACGGCTGGGAAACTCCGGAGAAGCGGTGCTTCCTGGCGTGACGGAGTTTACCCGAATTCCGAGCGGACCAAACTCAGCCGCCAAATTCATCGTGAAGTTGCGGAGAGCGGCTTTTGCCGGACCGTAAGCGTGTTGCCCAGGATTTGCCGCCCGAAAAGCTGTACTCAGCATGTTAACGATTGTACCGCCACCCCGGTTTTTCATGTGAGGGATAACCGCTTGGCAACAGTGAAAAGCCCCGCCGAGGTGCACTTCGAGCTGGGAGCGCATGTCTTGCTCCCAATCCAACTCGAGAAAAGGTTTTTTAGCGTGAAGGTGGCGTGCATTGTTGATGAGAAAATCAATGCCACCGAAATTTTCGACTGCTCGCCCTACCATCTCTCGCACGGCCCCTTGGTCCCGGATATCAGCGCAGATGGCCAAGGCTCGCCCACCTGCGGCCTCCACTTGGGACGCGATGCATTCCGCCCGTTCCTTCCCGGAGAGAAAGTTGACCACGACGCTGCCGCCCCGCTGACCGAAAGCGAGAGCCAGAGCAGCCCCAATCCGCCTGCTTGCACCCGTCACCAAAGCCACCTTTCCCTCAAAGTCCATCGCCCAAAAATCCTCCAAAATGAAAGCCCACGCGAGTGAAACTATCTTTTATGTTAAAGTTCTTTCCCCTATTCATAGTAAATAACTTCAATATATCCGGGCAAAAAAACCAACGCAAATATCCGGGGTATGCGTTGACATGTCTCTCTGATTTATTTCAAGATTTCATGGTTGGGACTTCCGAAGAGAG
>CAMYJL010000104.1 GCA_947258645.1 uncultured Nitrospinota bacterium | reverse complement strand
TCACCCACCACGGGCTATTTGCCCGCAAGATGCACCCGAGGGCCTGGCAGACGGCTGTCCTGGTGCACGCGATTTACGGCGCGGTCCTGGGTTGGCTCTCCCCCGTTCTATGAGATGAAAACAAAAGAAGAGTGGATTATCGGAACGTCAGGGTGAAGTCGGGATTATTCTGCTATGAACTATCACGTCTTTCTCCAATCATTGAATGGGACACCATTTCTAGGATGGAGCCATCGTGCGGTTTCTGCGTGCGTTTTCCCGATCGGTTAGCTGGCTGAACGAGCGCGTGGGCCGCGTCACGACCTGGTGCACGCTGTTCATGGTGGTCATGACGGTGATAGACGTGATGCTCCGCTACCTGTTCAAGGCGGGCTCTGTCGCTGTCCAGGAACTCGAATGGCACATGTTCGGCTTCGTGTTCCTGCTCGGGGCGGCTTACACACTGCTGCACAATGAACATGTGCGTGTCGATATTTTCTATTCCCGGATGTCCCCGTTCGGAAAGGCCTGGGTCGATCTCTTCGGAGCGCTGGTTTTTTGCGTTCCGCTTTCCATCCTGATCATCTGGACCTCCATCCCCTTCGTTTTGAGTTCCTGGGAGTTCCTCGAAGGCTCGCCGGACCCCGGCGGGCTCCCGGCCCGCTATATTCTCAAGACGGCCATTCCGGTGGGGTTTTTCCTCGTCGCCCTGCAGGGGCTTTCGATGGCAGCGGCGTCGCTCCTCCGCATTCTCGGGGGCAGGGATGATGACGAAGGAGGCGAGGGTTGATGGAAGACCTGCTGATCTACCTGCTCCCTCTCCTCATGTTTGTCGTGCTTCTCGCTCTCCTCATGCTGGGATATCCGGTGGCCTTCACGCTGGGCGCGGTGGGACTGTATTTTGGCCTCATCGGCGTCTGGATGGACCTACTGTCCTGGACGGATTTTAACTTTCTGCCCCTGCGCATCTGGGGCGTGGCGACGAATTTCACGCTTCTCGCCGTGCCGCTGTTTGTCTTCATGGGGGTCATGCTGGAGCGCAGCGGCCTGGCGGAAGACCTCCTGGAGACGATGGGCCTGGTTTTCGGCAGGGTGCGTGGCGGGCTGGCGATGTCGGTGGTTGTCGTGGGGATGCTCCTGGCGGCCTCGACCGGGATCGTCGGCGCCACGGTTGTCACGATGGGAATTCTCTCCCTGCCGACCATGCTACGGCGGGGCTATTCGCCCGAGTTGGCCACGGGCACCATCGCCGCCTCGGGAACGCTGGGCCAGATCATTCCCCCCTCTATCATTCTCGTTCTTCTCGGCGACATCATGGACGTGCCGATCGGCTCGATATTCGTCGCCGCGGTGATACCGGGTCTTGTGCTCGTCGGGCTCTATCTCGGATGGATCGGGGGGAGCGCCTGGATGCGGCCCGCGATTGCGCCCGCCATTCCGGCCGACGAGCGCGCGGCGATCAGCCCGGCCGAGCTTCGCCGCCGTGTCCTTCAGGCGCTGGTTCCGCCCACGGTGCTGATCGTTCTCGTCCTGGGGAGCATTTTTGCCGGTGTGGCCTCGCCGACCGAGGCGGCCGCCATGGGAGCGTTCGGCGCTGGTGTTCTGACAATCCTGAACGGGCGGTTTTCGGTCCGGATCCTCAAGGAGGTGATGGTTTCCTCCCTTCGAATCACCTGCATGGTGTTTGTCATTCTGGTGGGCGCGGCTGCCTTTGGCCTGGTGTTCCGCCTGCTGGGCGGCGACGACATCGTCTCGAACGTGATGCACGCCATCCCCTACGGGAAGGGCGGGGTGCTGGCCATCGTGATGGTCCTGTTTTTTTTCCTGGGTTTTGTGCTGGACTTTATCGAGATCACCTTCATCATCGTTCCCATCCTGAAGCCCATCGTGAGGACGATGGGAATCGACCCGCTTTGGTTTTCCGTTCTGATCGCGATCAACCTCCAGACCTCGTTCCTCACCCCGCCTTTCGGTTTTTCGCTTTTCTACCTGAAGGGGGTAGCTCCTTCTTCCATCACCACCATGCACATCTACCGGGGCGTAGCGCCCTTTGTCGTGATTCAGCTGGTCGGTCTTCTGGTGGCGATACTTTTCCCCGAAGTGGTTACCTGGTTACCCAAGTCGATCGGCTGGTAGCCCTCGAAATCACCGTCCCCCCGACGGGATTCCCGCAAAAAAAAGAGCCTCCTCCGGAGAGGGGGCCCGGGTTGGCGCATTTTGGCTACGCGCCGACGGTGGCGCGGGCGGCCAGGTAGGCCGCCTCGCCGATCTTGGCGTTTCTGTCCACATCCTTCTGGAACTTCCGGTAGTCCGCGAGCACCTTCGCGCTCATCTTATCCTTCGCGGAGAGGTCGGCAAACACTTCTTGGGAGGCCTTGAAGAAGCCCTTAAGGAGTTCGTCCGACCATCGGCGCAGCTTGACGCCGTGCTTCGTGGTCAGCTCATGCAATGCCGCACCGTTGGCCGAGTCGAAGCGGCCCAGCGTCCAGGTGTTAGCTTCCGCCGAGGCGACGTGGAGCGCGATTTTGTAGTCCTTCGGCAGTTTTTCGTAGGCCTTAATGTTGACCGGGAACTCCAGAACGGTACCGGGCTCGTGCCAGCCGGGATAATAGTAGAACTTGGCCGCCTGGTGGAGACCCTTGAGTTTGTCGTGGAAGGGGCCTATCCACTCTGTGCCGTCGATGGTTCCGCGCTCGAGGGCGGTGAAAACCTCGACGCCCGGCAGAAGGATGACGTTCGCGCCGAGGCGGGCGATGGCTTTTCCGCCCAGGCCGGGAATGCGCATTTTGAGGCCCTTGAACTGACTGACCGAGGTGATCTCCTTCTTCAGCCATCCGCCCATCTGGACCCCGGTGTTTCCGGCGGGCAGGGCGAAGATGCCGAACGGCTTGTAGGTTTCGTCCCAGAGCTTCTGGCCGTTTCCGTTCGTGAGCCAGGCGTTGACCTGCTGGGCGTTCATGCCCCAGGGGACGGCGGCAAAGAACTGGGCCGCGGGCACCCGGCCCGCCCAGTAGTAGGCGGCGCTGTGGCCGCACTCTGCCGTTCCCTTCGTGACGGCGTCGAAGATGCCCAGGGCGGGAACAAGCTGGCCTGCGCCGAAAATCTTGATCTGAAACTTGCCTTCCGTCAGTTCTTTCACACGGCGGGCGACAAGCGCGGCGCCTTCGGCGACGCCGGGGGCTTTGGGACCCCAGGTCGTGACCATTTTCCAGCGGACCCGCTTCTGGGCGTGAACGGCGGGGGGCGATGCCGCATGAAGAATTCCGGCCAGTCCGGCCAGCCCGCTTGTGGCGATAAATTTCCTTCTGTCCATGATTTCTCTCCCTCCGGTGTAATGAATGACCGATTTCCATGAATTCGTACCGGTTTGTCGAGGCCGCGATGGCATATCATTCATGCAAAATATCAATCAGCCGTTGATGAAATTAATTTAGCAAGGGGGGGAAAGCGAAACAACAAACCGCCGTATTTTTCGCGCCGGAGAAATGGGGGGCACTATCAGGTGGAGCGAGGGGCAAAGGCCGAAGCTTATTTTCCCTGTTCAGGCGTGTTCCCCAGCCTTTCGGCGCGGCTCTGAAGGTCGGAAAATCCGCTGAAGAAGGGGGGCACAACCCGCCGGTATCTTTCGTAGGCGGGGCCATACCGGGCGATCAGGTCATTTTCCTCGAAGCGGTTGGCGATGAGGATGTAGGCGGTCAGGCAGGCGGCGAACGCAACATTATGGAAGGAGTAGTTTTGCTGGGGCCATATCCACACAAAGGCCGCAGTGTTGAGCGGATGGCGTACCCAGAGGTAGATCCCCTGGCAGGCGAGGGGCTCTTTTTGGTGAGTTATGGGCGCATCATTCGGGGGAGTGTATGAGTTTCCGTCGAGCTCTCCCCGCCACCAGCGGCGGATCTGGCCCGCACCGGTGAATTCGGAAAAGCTGATTTCCCGGAAGCAGATGGCGATCAACACCACCGCCGCGGCTTTCGCCGCCCAGGGGAAGGGTGCCATCCATCCGGGGAGGGAGAAGAAAACCCGGTCGCCGTCCAGCCCCCCGGAAAAGAACCACAGCCACATGAGGTACGCGGTGGATAGCAGGGCATAGAGCGGCCGGTATAGCCCCGCGAGAAACGGCGGGCCGAAAAGGCGCTCCAACCGCCGCTTTACCCAAGCACGGGACAGAAGGCTGTGGAAGAGGCCGAATGTGCCCCATCCCGTGCATATCGCCAGCACACCCCAGAGCGGCTCCGGCATGGGCCGACTATTTCGCCCGGTTCTTGGCTGTCTTTTTCGGGGGCTTTACCTGTTTGGACCACTCGCGGGCGACCTCGCCGGTCGAGGCGAACCACACATCTCCCTTGTCGAGCATATGGCGGACGAGGCGCTCCAGCATCCGGATGCGGTGATGCTGCCCGATGATCTGGGGGTGGGTCATGATGTTGAGATATCCGCCCTCCTCGTAAGTTCCCTCAAATTCTTCCAGCCATATCGAATGGACTGACTCGGCGTCCCAAATGCCGTGACCAGCCGGCGGATTGCCGCTGTAGCCGAAGAAGATGAAATCGTCCATCGACCATTTCGTGGGGAGTTCCACAAGCCCGCATGGATGGTAGTAGGGCCAGTCGTCGTCCATCATGTTGGAGTGGTAGTGAAGGCCGTATTTTTTCAGCAGCGCCATCGTGTGGGCGCTCGGGTCGCAGGAGGGCGTACGGGAGCCGGTGATCTTCTGGCCGGTGTCTCTTTTCAGGATGTCCAGTGAGCGGACGAGCAATTCTTCCTCTCGCTCGGCGTCGGCCATCTGGAAGGGCTTCTCGTGAAGGTGGCCGTGGTGGCCGATCTCATGCCCGGCACGGACGATGGACTCCGTCATCTTCGGCCATTTTTCGACCGTCCAGCTCGGGATGAAAAATGTGCCCGGCAGATTGTATTTCTTCAGCATTTTTAAAATCCGGGGGATCCCCACCTTGGGTCCGTAGGCGCCCATGGAATTGTGGATGGGGCGGTGTCCCAGATGGGGGTCGCGCGAGATCCAGACGGATTCGCCATCGACGTCAAAGGTAAGGCATACGGCGCATCGCGCCCCGTTTTTCCATTTGATCCTGGCCATTTTCGGAAAATCTCCTTTCGATGAATTTTTCCTGGAAAGATTTATGATTGCTGCGCGAGGGAAAGAATCGTTCTCCCCAGAATCCGGCATCCCATGAAGACGTCTTCCCAGGTGGTCAATTCGTCTTCGGCATGGCTTTTTCCGCCGACGCTGGGTGTGAAGATCATCGCCGTCGGGCACAGGTCCGCCGCGTAGCGCGCGTCGTGGCCTGCGGCACTCCACATGCGGAGGGAGGAGCATCCTTCTTTCATGCAGGCATCGTCGATCGTTGCGGTGATCCATGCGTCAAACGGCATGGGCGATGACCCGCCGATGCGGTCCACTTCCATGTCGAGCCCTTCCCATCCTGCGGCGTCCTTGGCCGCCTGAAGGACAAGTTCTTCCGCCCGTTTCAATATGGATTCATCTTCATGGCGGATATCGACCGAGAACGTGACCTGACCCGGAATTACATTGATCGCGTTGGGGGAAACGTTGACCTCGCCGACGGTGGCGACCAGGTCCGGATGCAGCTTGCCCGGAATTTCACGTACCGCGGAAATCGCTCGGGCGGCCCCGGCGAGAGCGTCCCGCCTCATATGCATGGGTGTTGGTCCGGCGTGATCGCGCTCGCCCTTCATGGTGATGCGAAGCCAGGTGAGGCCCCGGATGCCTTCAACGACGCCGATCTGTTTTCCTTCGGTGATGAGGGCCGGACCCTGTTCGATGTGAAGCTCCACGTAGGCTGCAATGGGTCGCCTCCGGCAGGGCAGGTCGCCGAGGTAGCCGATTCGCTCCAATTCGTCGAAAAACTTTTTGCCTGTGGCATCCTGGATGCTGTAGGCAAAATCCCTCTGAAAGGCGCCCGCGAAAACCCCGCTTCCGAGCATGGAGGGCGGAAAGCGGGGGCCCTCTTCATTTGTCCAGTTCACGATTTCGATGGGATGGCGGGTCGGCGTTCCCGCATCGTTCAGAGAGCGAACGACTTCGAGCGCAGCGAGCACCCCGAGCGCGCCGTCGAAGCGGCCCCCGTTCGGTACCGAATCCAGATGGCTCCCTGTCATGACGGGTGGAGCCGATTCGTCTGTTCCTTGCCTGCGGGCAAACATGTTGCCCATCTCGTCAACGGTGACCGAAAGGCCCGCTTCCTTCGACCAGCGGGCAAAGAGGTCGCGGGCTTCCCTGTCGGCATCCGACAAGGTCAAGCGGTGCACCCCGCCGCCCGGAGTGGCCCCAATCCGGGCCATTTCTTCCATGCTTTCCTGAAGACGGGCCGCGTTGGTTTCCAATTTTGAATTCCCCTCGAAAACAGGGAGCCGTTCCCGTGCTACCGGGAGGCGGGTTTTGCGGAAGCCTTGCTTTTGTTTCCGGTTTTGGCCCCTCCCGAAATGATTTTTTGGTAAATTTCCCTGACCCGATGCGTCTGGCTTTCGTAGTCGGACAGAAGCTTGGCTCGGCAACTGCCTTCCTCGTTGTCGACGTAGCCGATGCGCCGCGCAAGCATTTCCAACCCCTCCGGCGATTTAGGAAAGGTATGGATCGGGTGTGCCGTGGCGATGCGAAGCCGGTTTTCCACAAGACGAAGAAAGCGGTACGCGTCCAAAAGAGCGCTTTCATCTTCTTCCGGGAGATGATTCGCTTCTCGGAGCGCTTTCAG
This sequence comes from uncultured Nitrospinota bacterium, assembly GCA_947258645.1. Taxonomy (GTDB): domain Bacteria; phylum UBA8248; class UBA8248; order UBA8248; family UBA8248; genus CAMYJL01. The sequence continues at coordinate 18,461 of CAMYJL010000104.1, read as the reverse complement.
CGCGCCGACAATGTCCGGACGGCGTACGGACATTGTTTTCGCCCCGTGAATGATTTGCATGTACTGTACGATAAAGTCGATATCCGCAATACCCCCCAGGCCCAACTTGATGTCGACGTTTCCCTCGGCCTCTCGGGCCAGCTCCCGCTCCAAGCGCCGGCGCATGTGATCGATCTCTTCCGCAAGATTGTCGGAAACGGCTCTTTCGTAAACGAATTCGGTGACGAGTTTCATGAATGCCGCTCCGACCTGGGAAGAGCCTGAAATGACTCTGGCGCGGCAGAGGGCCTGCCTCTCCCACGTCTCGGCGCGGGTCTCGAAGTATTGGTGGAACCGTTCCAGCGGGGCGACGAGGCCTCCTTTTTGACCCTCGGGGCGGAGGCGCAAATCCAGCTCATACGCGCGTTCTCCGGTTTCCGGCCCCGCGATGCCGTCCCGCAGACGGGTGGCGAGTTTGAAGAAAAATTCGTGGTTCGATATGGCCTTGTAGGCGGAGGGTTTGCCGTTGAAGCGCCCGCTCGTTTCTCCCGCCCCGCTGTACACAAAAACAAGGTCGAGGTCCGAGCCGAAGTTCATCTCCCCGCTTCCCAATTTTCCCAGGCCGATGACGGCGAATCCAGCTTCTTCACCGCTTTCTTCCGCTGCGGGGATGCCGTAGAGCGAGTGCAGTTCATCTTCCGCGATCGAAAGGCCGACCGTCAGGACGGCGTCCGCGAGATTTGTCAGCTCGGTGAGGGTTTCAAAAATATTGGCTTCTCTCAGGAGGCTCCGCATTCCGATGATCAACTCTTCGCTTTGCTTCGCTTCCGCAAGGTTGCTGAAGCGATGGGAGGCGGAAGAGGTGGTTCGGCAGGTGGATGATATCTCCAAGATGAGCGCTTCTTTGGGTTTCGAACTGGTGAGCACGCCTGGTTGAACGAGGGTGTCGAGCAGGCCCGGCTGCTGGATCAGAATGTGGGACAGGTAATCGCTGGATCCGAAAAGTCTGAGAAGTGCCTCGAAGAGTATTTCCGTCTCGCACATGAGGGAGAAAACCGCTTCGCGCCCGCCTCCCTTTTCGACGAATCGGTACAGGTTGGCTACCGCCCGGTCCGGGTCCGGAATGTCGAGCGTGATGTATAGGAATCGAGGGAGAAGGTCATCGAACATTCGCTTGGCCCGGGCGCTTACATGAGAGAGGGCCTCTCCGTTTCGAAGAAGCCGGAGGTGCACGCTGGCGGCGGCCGGATCGGCAAAATTGTAGGGGGCAAGATCGGCGGGGGAGAGGGAGTCATCCAACGTCTCGGCGGCGACGGGTTGGGATCTGTCGGCATCTTCCGTCTCGGGTGCTTGTGGGCGGATATCGTCCCCCTTCCGGAAGAGGTCTTCGAATATTCCGGCTACGAGTTCCTGATGTCTGGTCAGGGTCTCCGCGAAAGCATCTCTTTCATTCATTTTGCCACCGGCCTGAAACCCCATCTTCCGGGCCAGAACGGTCAGGCCATGCGGATCTGTCGGCAATTCGTGTGTCTGAAGCCCGTGGGTCACCTGCACGCGGTGCTCGACATCGCGGAGAAAGGTGTAGGCTTCTGAAAGTTCCTTGCAGGTGTCGATTCCGAGAAAGCCGGCCGTAGCGATGGATGAAAGCGCCTGGAGCGAATTGGGTGTCCGAAGAAGCGGTTCCCGTCCCCCATAGATCAACTGGAATGACTGGATGATAAACTCGATTTCGCGAATCCCGCCCTCGCCCAGTTTGACATTCAAGCCCCGCCTGCCGCTTGCGGCCAGTTTGCTGTTGATTCGATTCTTGATGCGGCCGATTTCGTCGATGGCGCTCAGGTCCAGGGTCCGACGGTAGATGAAGGGCCGGATCATTTCCTGGAATTTTTGCCCCAGATCGGAAGAACCGGCGGACAGGCGGGCCTTGATAAGCGCCTGCCGCTCCCACGTCTCACCCCAAGATTCGTAATAAACTTCGCAGCTCCTCAAGGAATACGCCAGAGCCCCCTGAGACCCTTCCGGGCGCAGCCGGGTGTCCACCCGAAAAACATGGCCTTCCGCCGTATTTTCCGTCATCAGGGCGATGATTCGTCGGGCCAGACGGGTGTTGAAGTCATGATTGGAGATGCGAGCCTTCCGGTTTCCGCCGGAGGGGTCCCGGACCCCGGTCGTTCTCCCTTCGTCGGAGGAGTAGATGAAAATCAGGTCGATGTCGGAGCTGAAATTCAGTTCCTGTCCGCCCAGTTTGCCCATGGCGATGATGGCGAACCCGCATGGGTGCCGACGCCCGTCGGGGCCGCGCCAGCGGGGTTTCCCGAACTGGGATTCGAGTTCCTTGCGGGCAATCCGAAAGGAAGCCTCCAGGGTCGCGTCGGCCAGATTCGAAAGCGCGAGCGTCGTGTCTTCCATTTTTGCCACCCGCATGAGGTCTCGAATTCCGATCCGAAGGTATTCCCGCTGGCGAAACCTTCTCAGCGCATCAGCGGGCCCTCCCGGCAGATCCCGGGACGCACGGATCCACCGCCAGAGTTCGGCGAACATTTTCTCCTTGCTTCTTTCGTTCCGGAACGTGGAGGGTCGAAGTATCCAATCGAGATATTCCGGATGGCGCAATACGGTGTCGGAAAGAAACTGGCTCCCGCCGGAGAGGGTGAGAACGATGGCGCGCCGCTCGCTGGAACGCCGGAGGGCCGAAAGCAGGGTGTCGGGATTTTCGCGCGATTCGAGAACCCGCTCCAGATTGGTCAGCGCCCGCTCCGGCTCGAAGGTGTCTCCGAGCGCTTCGAGAAAATCTGCGAGAAATTTCGTATCCCCCCGCGGGAAAGAGGGGTGAAGCGCGAGGGACTGGAGGGAGCGGGCGGTCCGCTCCATATCGCTTACGCCCAGGGATACGAGAAGGTCCGCCGCCATGGGAGGTGGCGTTCCACCTGCCAGGAGCCGTTCAATTTGGGGAAGACCCGGATGGTCGAGGATTGGGGAGCCCACGATGACCATCTCCCGGTAGCGTCTAGGGCGAATAAGAAGCTGGTTTCGATTCACTCCCAGAGGGGTGAACCGCACGACTTGAAGGAGAATAAGGGATCAGGGTGAATAAGGGCAAAGTCAGCAGGGTGAGGCTTCCAAAGAGCCAGAATGCAGCGCCAATTCCGTATAAGATATCCGACAGGATGCCGGCCGCAAGTGGTCCCAACGCAGAGAAAGTCTGGTTTGTCGTGAAGATGAGCCCGACCGTGCTCCCCCCGAGTTGTGCCGGGGAAATCTCCAGGGCGTAAGCGAATATGACTGGCCGAACGGATCGCAGAAATACGGCGACGAGCACCACCGGAACAAAAATGAATACACCTTGTGCCATGGCGGGAATGCTCAGCATGGCGGTCCCGCCGCAGGTTGCGCCTACAATCAAAACGAGTTTTCGGGAAATTCGATCGGAAAGGAATCCAATGGCAGTTTCCGGAATGATGGACGCGGCGGAATACACCCCGAGACAGAGGGCAATCCATTTGGGGTCCATGTTGTATTTTGTCCCGAGAAGGAGAGGGAGAAAAGCGATCAAGCCGTGATGACTGACAGCGATGGCCCCGCTGATCAGGGCGGTAATCCCGAATATGGGATTTTGCAGGAAAGATTTACGGATATTTCGGGCCCAGTCGCCGGATTTCTTTTTTTTGCCGCTTTCCCGGGGGGAAAAGGGAGGCAGCCAAACCCAGAGGATGAAGGCCATTGCCAGCAGCGGGAGCATGTTTACGGCCAGGACGCCCCGCCAGGGCAGAAAGAGTAAAAGAAAACCCGCAACGAACGGGGAGATCGTCTGACCGATATTGGCCCCGGTTCCGTGCAAACCTAAAGCGAATCCTTTTTGGTCCCGGAATTTATCTCCCAGCAGGCCCATCGAAGGGGGGTGCCAGAGGTGGGTGATCAGGCCGCTCAGCCAGAATATCGGGAGGAGGACCAAGAAACTGGGCGCCAGGCTTATCCCGCCGTAGGAAGCAGCAATTCCGGTCAGGCAAGCGACAAGAATCCATTTTCCACCTCCAAGCCGATCCGATGCCAGCCCGGTCCCGACGCTGGATAGCGCGCTGAACACCGCGCGGCCCGAGAAAAGGAGGCCGACCTGGGTGTAACTGATTTCCAAATCCGCGACGATGGAAGGGAGGAGCGGGCCCAGAATGCCGATATACCAGTGTTCCGCTGCGTGACCCGTGGTCAGGAGAGCCAGTATGCGTCCGCGTTTCAAGCGCTTCTCCCATGGGAAGTCAGGAAAGGGAGGGCGAGAAAAGAGGGGTGTGGCCGGAAAAAGCCCGGGTTGACCACTTTATGGCACATCGCGCCACATCGCGAAAGAGCCCCTAGTTTATATTTGATAATATATTAAATATTATTTATTTACAGTGGATATTTAAAGTATCACACGATATAGGTTGAAATATCATTCTTCAGGACCTATCTATATTTCTTTCTGACTGTATTTTTTTCATTTCCCGTTGACGAAACTGGGTGGAGGTTGTAGTTTCAGTGGTAGGATAACCCCATAACCGGATAACCCGCTTTCCTCATGGAGAACGATTTGGCGATTCAAAGCCGACTTCAGGCCGTCCGCAAGGTACGGGTCTACGAAGAGATCGTCTCCCAGATCACCTCCCTGATCCTGAACGGAGACCTGAAGCTCGGGGACAAGCTGCCCTCGGAGCGGGAGTTGGGCGAGCGCTTCGGGGTGGGAAGAAATTCGGTTCGAGAAGCCACGCGGGCGCTCGAGTCGGCGAACCTGGTGGAGACGCGCCAGGGAGAGGGTACCTTCGTGACCGTGACCCCCGACACGCTGGTCCCCGCGCTATCCGAAAAAATTTCATCTGAGGGAGAAAAAGGCTTCCATCAACTTTTCGAGGCCCGGCGTATTCTCGAGCCCCAAATTGCGGCACTGGCGACGAAGCGGGCCACCCCGGCGGAGCTCAAGAGGCTCTCGGCGATCTTGACGCGCCAGCGGAAAGAAGTCGAAGCCGGCGGAAGCGGGATTGAAGAGGACACCGAATTTCACATGACCCTGGCCGAAGCCGCGAAAAATGAGTTTCTCCATCGGCTGGTGGTCAGCCTTCTCGGCTCTCTGCGCGAGTTGCGGGAGCGGTCCGTCCGCAACGAAAGCGATCGGATTCGCTCCTACGAAACGCACCTGAAAATCCTTGAGGCCGTGAAAGCGGGCCGTGAGAAAGACGCCGTGGCGAACATGATTGGTCACCTGCTCGAAATCGAGGGCGGGGAAGTGGGTATCGAATAGGAAAGATATTTTCGGATAACGCTCCATTCTGACGAGGGAGGAAGACAGGGGGAGAGAAGAGAAAGAAACGTAGATTGCATTTTTGATTTTGCCCGTTGAGCACGCACCGGGATTTTACGTTTGAGTGAGATTTCACATTTGAGGTGGTTGTGTTTGCCGGCTCTTTCTGATTCCGGTCGGCAAGCGGAAAACTCCTTATCGGATTCGGGAGGTAAATGGTGTGGGTATTGTTTCTTATGAAGTGATTTACCGGGGGATATTTCAAAGGCAGCTCGCGCAAAAGATCAGCCGGACGCTGGTTCTTGCCGCCGTCAAGGAGGGCAAGCACGGAATTTCGTTTGGCCGCTACAGCGACTCGCCTGAGCGCAACGGAATTCCGGCGAAACAGTTCGGCTATATCACCGACACGCCGGAAGAGCTCGAAGAGATCGCTGCGCAGTATGAGCCCAAGCAGGTGAATGTTTCCATTTGCGTGGACGACACCATGTGCAAGGGCATTGAGTCGTGGGCCTGGACCGGCCTGCAGCCGATCAACGAAGTGACCGCGGTGGGCGGCACGCTGATTGTCACGTCGAATAACTCCGCCCAGGATCTGGTGAAGCACATCCATCGCCGGGACACCCCCTACAACATTTCCATCATCGAGGGTGGCGCCAGCTTTGCCGGTTTGTGGGTCTATAAGGACGACGGCACCGACGCCCGCTGCCTCGGCGCGGCCCTCAAGGCCTGTCCCGATATTTGCTCGATGGCTTCCCTCGAAGCGGCCATCCGCGAAAACGTCGGGGGAGACGCGCATGTCGATCTCGCCAAGGCCAGCTATGAAGATGCCCGTTCCGATGAGGTAAAGCCGGGCGAAGGCAATTCGGAAGCGCCCTTTACCTTCGAACTGTTGGGATGGGACAGCATGCGGCCGGGCGTTGTCATCGACGGCGTGGGCGGTCACAACGGCTACGGCGATTCGAAAGACGGGTATGTGCCGGGCCGCAACGAAGTGTTCAAGAAATGGTCCACCCGTTCCATGCGTCCCGTCGTGCAGTTCGACAAGTGCACGAAATGCACGCTCTGCTACGAAACGGTATTTGAAGACCGGGACAGCCAGTACGAGATGTGGAATAGCGACAAAGATGGTTTCGGTAAGTACGTGGAAGACAAGCTGGCGAAAGGCAAGGTGGAGAACCGCCACCCGATCACAGGGCTGGCCGGGGCGTTCTCCGGCCTGGGCCTGGAAGGCGGACACAACGACAATACTTTCTCCACTAAATCCCTGAAAGAACTCTAATAGGAGCTGAAAAGATGGCCACAGTGGTAGATCAAAAAGGCGCGGGCGTAGAGCTCCTTACGGGGAGCGAGGTGATGGCCCACATCTGCCGGCTGGCGGATGTGGACGTCCTCACCGCCTATCCCATCCGGCCTTACGACACAGTGATGCAGTTCGTCTCCAAGATGATAGCGAACGGTGATTTTGACGCTGACTATATTCCGGCCGAGAGCGAGCACGGCCAGTTCGAGGTCGTCAAGCACGCCTCGGCCTGCGGCGCGCGCGTTTTCACCGGCTCTAGCGGCGTGGGCTGGCTCTACGCGATGGAGCCGCTTGCAGTGACCGCCGGTCTCAGGCTCCCGATGGTCGCGCTGGTGGGCTGCCGGGCGTTGGACGACCCGGGCGCTTTCGGCACCGAGCACAACGACGCGCTTCTCGTGCGCGACCTGGGGTGGATGATCAACTTCCCCTCCACGGCCCAGGAAGTGGTCGAACTGGGCCTCATGTCCTACCGCGTGGCCGAGGACCCGCGGGTGTTCCTGCCCTGCGCCATCGCGATGGACGGCGCGTTTCTCACACACAGCCAGGCGACGGTGCGCGTTCCGAGCCAGGAGCAGGTGAACGAGTTCCTGCCTCCCTATGATCGGGGCGATCTGCTGCTCCACCCGGACAACCCCATCACCATCGCGCCCCAGGCGAACGAAGACTGGCTGATGGAAATCCGGCGCCAGAGCAGCGAGGCCGGCAAGAACGCCTACACCGTGATGAAAGAAGTCTATAAGGACTACAGCCGCATCTTCGGCGACGATGTGAATCCTTTCCTCGAAGAGTACATGACCGAGGACGCGGACGTTGTTCTCTGCGGCATGGGAACCCTGGCCCTGCCGGTGAAGGTGGCCATCCGCGAGATGCGCAAGGACGGCAAAAAAGTCGGTCTGGTCCGCCTCAAGTGGGTCCGTCCTTTCCCGACCGACGAGCTTCGCGAGTCGCTCTCCCGCTTCAAGGCGGTGGGCGTCATCGACCGCGACTACTCCTACGGCTCGCCCTACCACGGCGGGATTCTCTTGAACGAAGTGAAAGCCGCCCTTTACGGCAGCGATAAGCAGCCTCACATGAAGGGTTTCATTTGCGGCCTCGGCGGCCGGGAAGTGCTCTTGGAGGACGTGAAATCCATGGCTGATGAAGTTCTCTCCATAGCGAATAGCGGAAAGGCCGACAACGATGTCCGCTGGGTCGGCGTCAGGGGGAAACAATAATGACTGACTCTGTTTATCACATCGGGACGCAGGACCTTCCGCTGACGAACCGGGTGAACCAAATACCGGAAAAAGCGGTGGAAGAATATTACACGAGTGGACACCGGACCTGTCAGGGTTGCGAGAGTGCGCTCATCATGCGCCTCATGGCCAAGGCGGCCGGCCCGCGCACCATCATCCTCGGCAGCACGGGCTGCATGTACGTGGCCAATACCACCTACTACAGCACGCCCTGGGTGGTGCCATGGATGCACACCCAGCTCGGCTCGGCGGGCTCGGCGGCGACCGGTACGGCGGCCGCCCTTCGCGCCTTGATGCGCAAGGGCAAGATGAAGGAAGAGCCCATCAACGTGATCGCCTTCTGCGGCGATGGCGGCGGGGTCGACATGGGCGTCTCGTCCATCTCGGCGGCGCTCATGCACACGCAGTACAACCTGCTGATCATCTGCTACGACAACGAGTCGTACGCGAACACGGACATTCAGATCTCGGGCTCTTCCCCCTGGGGCGCGAACACGACGTTCACCCCCCCGGGCAAGAAGATCCGCATCATGTACAAGAACTGGAAAAAGAACATTGCGGCGCTCTACGCCGTCGGCCACACCAAGTGCAACTACGTGGCGACGGGCGACGCTTCCTACCCCGCCGACCTGATCGACAAGGTGCGGAAGGGGCTCAAGGAGCCGGGCCCGGCGTTCATCCACACGTTCGACCCATGCCCGAAGGGCTGGGACTACGATCCGTTCTACTCTCACAAGTTGGGCGAGCTGGCCGTCGAATCCGGCCTTTTCCCGCTCTGGGAGATGACGAACGGCGAGCTGACCTACACCGGGGTTTCGGCGCGCCACGTCTACGGCGGCCGCTCGCGCAAGCCGGTTCGGGAGTACCTGGAGACACAGGGCCGCTTCCACCACTTCATCGAAGAGGACTACCAGTATTTTCAGAGTGAAGTGGAGAAGATGTGGACCGACTGGGCGATGCCCGGCGTGATTCCGTTCAAGCTGGGCGCGGATCCGTCCAAAAAGAAATAGCGGTTCTTCCGGGGGCGGAAGCCTCTGATTGAACTTGAGGAAGACGGGGCTCGCAAGGGCCCCGTCTTTTTCATTCCATTGTGGGGGAAGTGATGAACGATTCGTCCGAGGAGCGGGAGAGCCGGGACGGCGGCCTGATGGTGTCCGTCCCCGCCGGGCCGTTTCTGATGGGTTCTGATACAGGCAACCACGATGAGGCACCTCAGCGGGAGGTGACGCTCTCCGCCTTCTGGATCGATAAGCATCAGGTGACGAACGAGCAGTACCGGCGCTTCCTGGACGAGACCGGCGCCTTTCCCGCCCCGCCTTCCTTTGCGCGGGACGATTTCGTGGGGCCCCGGCAGCCGGTTGTCAGCGTGAGCTGGGAAGAGGCCAACGTCTATTGCCGCTCGGTGGGCAAGCGCCTTCCCACCGAGGCCGAATGGGAAAAGGCGGCCCGGGGAACCGACGGGAGAAAATATCCCTGGGGTGAGGACGAGCCCACGCCCGAGCATGCGAACTACGACCGGAGGGAGGGGATGTCGCCCGTGGATGTGGACGCTTTCGCCGACATGGCGTCTCCCTATGGATGCGTGCAGATGACGGGAAACACCTTCGAGTGGGTGGCCGACTGGTTCGACGCCTTTTATTACAGAAACGGGCCGACGGTCGATCCGAAGGGGCTGGAAACGCCCACCTTTGAGGTGGCTGTGGCGCGAATCGCCGTTTTCGCCGTGCCGGGGGGCGGGAATTTTACGCTCGGCGATGTGACGCGGGGCGAGCGCTACGAAATCCTGGGGCGCGAGAAGGACGTGTATAAAATCCGGTTCGGCGACAACGAGGGCTGGCTTCCCCGGAAGGCGGGTTATGCCTGGACGGCGCGGACGGCGCGGGGCTGCGGCTGGGACTACATCGAGGACAACCTGCGCTGCGCTGCGCGTGAGGGCTTCGAACCTTGGTACAAGAACTTCAACCTGGGCTTTCGCTGAGCGCAAGACGCCTGAGCGCGCGTGACGCGCTCACGATGAGAAAAATTTACAGCTCGCCCTCGGTTTTGAGAATCTGCGGCCCGCCCCGCCCGCGCATCCAGCGGAGCAGGGGTGGCACGATCGGCAGCAGGAAGAGGAAGACCGAGAGCGTCATCAGGATTGCCGCGATGGGATGTCCGACGAAATCGAATAAGATTCCCAGGCTGCCGTGGCTGATGATGAGGCTCTGGCGGAAGGTCCGTTCCGTCAGCCCGCCCAGCACCAGCGCGAGGACCATCGGCGCCATCGGGTAGTCGAGCTTGCGGAAGATGTAGCCGATCCCCCCGAAGATGAACATCAGGTACACGTCGAACATGTCCTGCGTCGGCGAGAAGCCGCCCACCGCGCATACCACCAGGATGACCGGCGCGAGGATCGTCATCGGCATCCGGAGCATCCAGATGAACAGCGGCACCGCGAACAGCGCCACGAGGACGGCCATCGTGTTCGCGATGTAGAGGCTTCCCGTGAGGCCCCAGACGAACTCCGCGTTCTCGACGAACAGGCGCGGCCCCGGAACCAGCCCCCACACATAGAGCGCCCCGAGCATGACCGCCGTTGTCGGCGAGCCCGGTATTCCCAGCGTCAGCATGGGGAGCATCGCACCCGTGCTGGCCGAGTTGTTCGCGCACTCGGGCGCCGCGACCCCTTCGATGGTGCCCTTGCCGAACTGCTCGGGCGTTTTCGAAAGCCGCTTCGCCAGGCTGTAGCTCATGAAACTCGCCGGCGTCGCCCCCGCCGCCGGGAGCATCCCGACGAAAAAGCCCATGATGGAGCCCCGGGTGAGGGTGCCCCAGTACTTCGACAGGTCGCGGATCGTCGAGAGAATCTCCTTCAGACCCACCTTGGCCTGATAGCGCTCCCGCGCCTGAAGGCCACCCTCGAGGGTGTAGAAAATCTCGCCCACGCCGTAGAGGCCGATGGCGAGGACGAGGAAATTGATGCCGTGATAAAAGCCCGTGATCTCGCCGAAGATAAGGCGCGGCGAGCCGCTCACGATGTCCGTCCCGACGGTGGACATCAGCAGGCCGAACATGGTGGCGATGACCGTCTTGAGGGGGTTCTCGCCACCCAGTCCCGCGAAGGTGCCGTAGGCGAGGAAGACGACGGCGAACTCTTCGGGCGGGCCAAAGCGCAGGGCAAACTCGGCCAGCGGCGGCGCGAAAAAGGTGAACAGGATGATCGAGACCGCCCCGCCGATGAAGCTGGCCACCGCCGCCGTCACAAGGGCGTCGGCGGCTTTCCCCCTTCTGGCGAGCGGATATCCGTCGAACGTCGTGGCGACCGCCGTCGAGGCGCCCGGTATGTTCAGCGTGATGGAGCTGATGGCGCCGCCGTACATCGCGCCGTAGTAGATGGCCGCGAGGAAGATGATGGCGCTCGTGGGCGGGACGGCGAAGGTGATGGGCAGCAGGATCGCCACTCCGTTCACCGAGCCGAGTCCCGGCATCGCCCCGATCGCCACGCCCAGGACGACCCCGATCAGGGCCATGAAAAGGTTCTGGGGCGTCAGCGCGATTCCCAGGCCATAGAAAAGATTTGCCAGAATTTCCAAATGATGAATCCTTATGAAGCCCTTAAGTCCGATTTTCCCCGCCGCCCGCGGTCGCAAGCCGTTTCGCTCCCCCCGGATCAATTCCAATAGAACAGGAATTCAAGATAGCCCTTGGGGAGCGGAATGATCAGGAATTTTTCGAATATGTAATAGACGGCGACGGGAACGCCGACCGTCACCCCGATGCTGGTGGTGAGCTTGTGGCGCCCCACGAAGTAGAGGCTGTAAAAAACGAAAGCGGCCGCGGCGAAGTAGATGGAGATGACCCCGATCAGGAGGATCATGATCAGACCGGGCAGGCCGACGCGCAAGATTTCGACCAGCCCCTCCCAGGTGACGAACACCTTCTTCGCCCCGTCGTCTTCCTCCTCCGGCGCGCCCGGATAGAGGGGCGTGCGGCTGAAGATGCTCTGTGCCAACACGCCGAGCGCGGCGGCGGCGATCCCCAGGGAGAGCCAGAAGGGAAGAAATCCCCCTCCCGGCCCCTCCTTGGGGAGAATGCCGATCGGCAGTTCCGTCGATTTCCAGGCGACGCCGATCCCCATCAGAAAGAGGATGACGGCGACGATTCTATCTGCCTTGCTCATTCGGTTTCCGTATTACTTGAGAAGTCCCATTCCCGTCAGAAGCGCCTTGTGCTTGTTGTCTTCCTCGACGAAGAACGACGCCAGCGGCCCGCCGGTCAGGCAGGCGCGGTTCAGCGCCTTTTTGTTCGTATATTGTTTCCACTCCGACGAGTTGCAAAGCTTCGTGAACAGGTCGCGGTACCAGGCAATCGCTCCCTTGGGGATTCCGCCCGGCGCGTTGATGCTCCGCTGCATGAAGTAAACGAGCTTCGGCTTGCCGAGTTCCTTGAAAGTCGGAACTTTCGAGACCGCGATGGGACGCACCTTGCCGGGGAAGTGCGGCAGACCCTCGGAAGGATTGTTCACCGACGAATCGATGTGCCCGCCCGCGAGATTCTTGGCCACCGTGCCGCCGCCCCGGAAGGGGACGTAGGTGATCAGGCCCTCGAGGCCGTAAGCCTGCTGGAGCATGTTGGTGACGAGCTGGTCTTCCTGCATTTTGCCGGTGCCGCCCATCGTCCACTTGCCCTTTTTGGCTTTTACCGCCTTGACCCAATCGTCAACGGTCTTGATGTTGGACTTGGCGTTCACCCAGAGGACGAAAGTGTCCATCGCGAGGCGGTAGACGGGAGTCAGGTCTTTGTATGAAACGGGAAGCTTCCGGAGACGGGGGGTGGTGAAGAAACTGTTCAGCGTAACCAGGATAACGTGGGGGTTGCCCTTCTTCTGTTTCAGGTAGAGCATGGCCTCCGCGCCCGATCCGCCCTTTTTGTTAATCGGGACGAGAGGCTGCGGGGACCATTTGTTCTCGGTCACGATCTTCTGCATGAGCCGCGCGATGCGGTCGGCGCCGCCGCCCTTGCCGGCCATGATGATGAACTCAATCGGCCGGGTGGGTTTCCAGGCGGCCAGAGCGTCCGAGACGCTCCAGACGGCGAGAACCCCAATGGCAAGTGCCGCAATCAGAGAACGAGTTAACCAGCGTGTCCATTTCGACAATTTCATCATATTCCCTCCCTGGTGAAAGATATTCCCCCGTAGATAGGGGCAGTTCTCATCACGGTGAATGAAGAATATTCCGAAACTCGATTGGCCTGTGGGGCGCAGATATCCCCCTTGCTTTGGAGAAGCGCAATCCTCCCTGAAGTTTTCTCTCGGCTAATTATTTTGGAACATCAATATAATATCATAAATTCCAGAAATCTGTGATCCAATAATAAGGGGGATATTCATTTCAGTGGAGACATCCTGGGGTAGGTCCGAAATCAGGCGGGGCGGATTTTTCACAGTTGGCGCATGGAATAGTTTGATGTATATGATGTTAGAGTGATTCCGCCGTTCGCTGGAAGAGGCGGGGATCCCCCGGGGGTGGTTCACAAAAAACATGGTTTTGTGAGATAGTCCCGCGGTTTTTTATTTTTGCCTGGGAGTCTTTTTACATGAATTTTGCATCTGCCCCCCCGTTGGGGCCGGAACTTGGGGCCCTCACCCTGCTCCTCGCCTTTGGCCCGATTCTCGTGCTCATCGTCCTGATGATCGGGTTGAAGTGGGGCGGGAGTACGGCGGGGCCGATCGGCTTGTTCTCGGCCATGCTGATCGCCTGGCTCCAATTCGGAGCCGACTGGAACGTTCTCGCAAACGCGATCATCCGCGGGGTTCTCATCAGTTTGCCTGTCCTCTACATCATCATCCCCGCCTTGCTCCTCTATCAGGTCGCCGACGCAGCGGGCGGGATACGGAACATCGGCTGGAGCGTATGGGACATTACGCAAAATCACATCCTCCAGCTCATGATTCTGGCGTTCGGGTTCACCTCGTTTCTTCAGGGGGTAGCCGGATTCGGCGTGCCGGTGGCGGTAGTGGCCCCTCTCCTGATCGGGATTGGCTATCCTCCTGTTCAGGCGGTGGCGGCCTCCCTTCTCGGCCATGCCTGGGCGGTCAGTATGGGAGATATGGCCAGCAGCTTTCAGGCGCTCCTTTCCGTCACCGATCTGCCGCCCCGAAGGCTGGCGGTCGTCATCGCCTCCATGCTCGGGTTCTCCGGCATCGTCACCGCCATTTCGATCGCCCATCTGCACGCTGGATGGAGCGCGGTCCGAAGATGGCCGCTGATCATTCTCTTTCTCGGGGGGGTGACCAGTCTGGCCCAGATTCTTCTGGCGTGGGCGGGCCTGTGGATCATCGCCTCATTCGGGGCGGGAATGCTCTGCCTGCTGATCGGGTTTGTGATGTCGCGCTTCAATCGCTATAAGACGCCCTCGCGACCCGTTTCCTATCCCCCGAAGCCCGAAGAAGATCGGGTCATCCTGAAGCGCCCTCCGGACCGGGCGCGCCGCATGAGCTTCAATCTGGCCTTTGCGCCCTACTACATGTTAATTGTGGTGGTGGCGTTGGCGACTTTCGTGCCGTTCATCCATGAGGGGCTCCAGAGCTGGCGGATAGAAGTGCCGCTCAATGCGCTTCGGACGGGGCTTGGCCACATCACGCCGGCTAAGGTATGGCGCCTCGCGCCGCTCGGTCATCCGGGGGCGATGCTACTGTGCACGGCGTTTCTCGGCGGGCTCATCTACCGCGCGAACGGCCGCTGGCCCGGCAGGGAGGCGGCGCTATTCCGAAAAACGTTCCGCGACGCGTTCCCGACAAGCGTGGGAACGGTTTCGATGGTGGCGATGGCGTCCGTGATGACGGTCTCGGGCATGATCCGGATCATGGCAGAAGGGGTGGCGGGGTTTTCGGGCGAGGCGTTTCCGTTGTTCGCGCCGGTGGTCGGTCTGCTCGGGTGCTTCGTCACGGGGAGCAACACGAACGCGAATATTCTCTTCGGAAAATTTCAGGTGAACGTTGCCGATTTGCTGGGAAAGGATCCGGTGGCGCTGGCGGCCGGCAACAGCGCGGGCGGATCGCTGGGGAGCATGGTGGCGCCGGCGAAAGTTCTGGTGGGGTGTTCCACGGCGGGCCTGGGGGGAAGGGAAGGCGAGGTTTTCCGCCGGGTGGCTGTCTATTGCGTGGTGCAAATCGTTCTTGTCGGAGGGTTGACCTGGTGGATTGCCGGGTGATGGTTGGCGCCGCGCCTGCGGGTGGAAGATGCTATTCGGACTCGATCACGGTGTTTTTTTCGAATTCCCGGACGGCGGCTCGCATCCTGGCGGGCGCACGAACGGGGCGGCCGGTCTCGGGGTCCACGATGACGTAGGCGACTTTTGACGTGGCGACCGCACGACCGCTCTCTTTTTCGTTGACCTCGTATTCCATTTCCATGCTCGAATGACCGATTTTCGATATTCGTGTGAAGACTTCGAGCATCTCGTCGAAGTAGGCGGGAGCGCGGAACCGCACGTTGATATCGACGATAACGATGTCGTGACCTCCTCCGCGCATGTCCGCGAGGGGAAGATTCAGGTGGCGGAAATAATCTGCCTGGGCGGTGTCGAAGTAGACGAGATACTCGGCATTGTAGACGACGCCCTGGAGGTCGGTCTCACCAAAGCGGACGCGAATTTCGCTTTTGTACCTGAAGTCCTCGCGGGCCATGATGCACCCTTTCTTTTTCTACGGATTTCGCAAACGGCTGTTCCGCTACCATACCCGAATGGGCGGAGATTTCCGACAAATGCCTCCCGGTTTATGTCTTCTCCCTTTCTTGGCTTATAATCGATTCGAAAGTAGTCTGCCAAAGAAACCGACTGAAAAGGCCGTGGCCGGAAAAGAGGCCGCCCACTGGAGAAATCCCCCATGATCAGCGTCGAAGAGGCACAGGATGCGATCCTCAAGCGCATCCCGCGGTTAGGACGGGAGCGGGTTCATATTTTGGCTGCCCTGGGCCGCGTCCTGGCCGAGGATGTCGTGGCGCCCCGGCCGATTCCGCCTTGGGCGAATTCGGCGATGGACGGCTACGCCGTTCGCGCGGCGGATGTCGCGGGAGCTTCGGGAGAAAATCCGGTCACCCTCCGCGTTATTGAGGAGCTTCAGGCGGGCTTCGAGGCGAGCCGGGCCGTGGGACCCGGCGAGGCGATCCGTATCATGACGGGCGCGCCGATACCCGAGGGGGCGGACGCGGTGGTGATGGTGGAACTGACCGAGCCGGGCGGTGAGGGGGAGACGCGCATCCTCCAGAGCGTTCCGGGGGGCGAGGCGGTCCGGCCCGCCGGCGAGGATGTCGAAGCGGGCGAGCGGGTGTTCGAGGCCGGCTCTCGCATGGGCCCGGCGGCCATCGCCATGCTGGCCAGTATCGGGAGGGCGCAGGTGCTGGTGCATCAGCGGCCGAGGGTGGCGATCCTGTCCACGGGAGAGGAACTGGTCGATCTCGATCAAATGCCCGGTGTCGGGCAAATCTACAATTCGAACTCCTATGCGCTGGCGGCCCAGGTGCGGGAGGCGGGCGGGGAGCCGATCCTGCTGGGCATCGCCCGGGACAACGCCGAGGATTTGGAGCTTCGCCTCCGCGAGGGACTCTCCGCCGATGCAGTCCTCACGAGCGGCGGGGTGTCGGTCGGCGATTTCGACCTGGTGAAAAATACGCTCGGCGATCTGGGCAACGAGATGCACTTCTGGCGGGTACGCATGAAGCCGGGCAAGCCGATGGCATTCGGGACGCTGAATGGGAAGCCGGTCTTCGGCCTTCCCGGAAACCCGGTTTCGACAATGGTGAGTTTTGAACTTTTCGTGCGGCCATCCTTGATGAAGATGCAGGGCCACGTCGGGCTCCACCGGCCCAAAGTGGAGGCGCGGTTGATTCATCCGCTGAAAAAATCGCCGGAGCGCCGCCACTATGTCCGTGCGGTCGCATCGTACGAGGAGGGGGAGTGGACCGTGCGGGCCATCGAGGCCCAAGGCTCGAACATCATTCATTCAATGCTCCGGGCGAATGCGCTGATCGTATTCCCGGAATATGAAACGGATCTCTCAGCCGAGAGCCAGGTCCAGTTGATTCTCTTGGAGGAGGATTCCGCTTTAGGCGCCCAGCCGGCTTTTGCGGCGGGCCCGTCCTCCCCGGGACCCTAGGGAAATGGGTGAGCACCCGCGAACGGGACGGGCCGGAGGCCGCGTGTCTTGAGCGGGAGTCCGGCGGATGCCCCAAAGGCCTGTTTCCCGGCCGCCATCCTCGCCGGGGGGAAAAGCACCCGGATGGGAAAGGAGAAGCCGTTTCTGCCGATTCGGGGCGCCTCCCTCATTGCCCTGGTGGCGGGTGCGCTGAGAGAATATTTCCCGGAAGTATTTGTTATATCAGATGAGACTGCGGCTTTCGTGCCGTTGGGGCTCCGCGTGGTGCCGGATGTCTTGCCCGGGAACGATTCGCTCGGGGGGGTGTATACGGCCGTTTCCGCCACGGCGGCGTCACACGTTTTTGTCACCGCCTGCGACATGCCTTTTCTCCAGCCCGCCCTGATGGCTGGTCTGGCGGACCGCGTGGAGGGCTGGGATGTGGTCGTCCCCATCCATCGGGGCTACCCGGAACCCCTGTGCGCCGTCTATGGTGCGGGGTGCGAAGCCCCGATCAGGAGCCGGATTGAGCGGAAGGAGCTGAAGGTCGTCAATTTTTTTGATGAGGTCCGGGTGCTTCGGATTGAAGAGGACGAGTGGCGCTGCTGGGACCCGGAAGGCCTTTCCTTCCGCAACATCAACACGCCCGCCGAATACGAAGCGGCGCTCAAACTGGGGTAGAGAGGGAGGTAGGGCCGGATGGGGGCAGCCGAAAACATCAAATCGCTGGGAATCGAGCTTCCGCCCGCGCCCGCGCCGGTAGGGGCGTATGTCCCCTATGTTTTATCCCAGGAATTTTTGTTCATCTCGGGGCAAATTCCGATGCGGGAGGGCGCCCTGATCCACCAGGGCAAGGTGGGCTCGGATGTCAGCGTGGCCGAGGCGCAGGCCTGCGCCCGACAGTGCCTTCTCAACGCCTTGGCCCAGGCCGAGGCCGCGCTGGGAAGCCTCGACAATGTGGCCCGCGTCGTCCGAATGACCGGATTCGTGGCCTCCTTCGAAGGGTTTACCGACCAGGCGCTCGTCATGAATGAGGCCTCTGAGTTGGCGGTTCAGATATTCGGAGAGGCGGGGAGGCACGCCCGGGTGGCCGTCGGCGCATCCGAACTGCCGTTGGGCTCCCCGGTCGAAATTGAAGTAATATTAGAAGTAAAGGGTGTAAATAATTGATATGTCTTTAGAAAGAAGAGAATTTGAATCTCTGGCACTGGAGCATATCGACGCTCTCTACCGCGGGGCCCTCCGGATGACCGGAAACCCGGAGGAGGCCGAGGATCTCGTCCAGGACGTCTACGTCCGGGCCATCCGGTTTTACAAGCAGTTTCAGCCCGGCACCAACATCCGGGCTTGGCTCTTTAAGATATTGAAAAATACGTACATTAACCGTTTTCGGCGAAAGGTCCGGACGCCGACTCAGATTGGCATCGATGAGCCCGAGTTTCAGCGCACGGAGCTGGAGTCCCTGAATCTTCAGAACCCGACCCGCGTCACCCCTGAGGCCGAGTTTTTCAACCGTTTGACCGCCAAAGCCATCCAGAAAGCCCTGTCCGAAATTCCGGA
>CAMYJL010000103.1 GCA_947258645.1 uncultured Nitrospinota bacterium | reverse complement strand
GGAGCTCCGGCGCGTGATGCCGATCATCGAGCGGTTGAACCTCGACAGGGGGCCACTCGTTTCTATCGACACCTGCAAGCCGGCTGTCGCCCGTGCGGCGCTCGAGGCGGGTGTTCATATCGTGAACGACGTACGGGGCTTCGGGGAGCCGGTGATGCGGCGCGCCGTTGCCGAAGCGGGCGCGGCGGCGGTCGCCATGCACATGAGAGGCGAGCCCCGCACGATGCAGGACGCTCCCGAGTATGCGGACGTCGTGCGCGAAGTGGCGGCGTTTCTGGATGAGCGCGCAGGTGCGGCGGAGGCAGCGGGAATCCGGTCGGTGATGATCGATCCCGGAATCGGTTTCGGCAAGACCTGGGATCAGAACCTGGAAATACTCCGGGATATTACGGCGTTGACCAGAGGGGGCAGGCCGGTGGTGGTCGGCGTTTCGAGAAAGACATTCATCGGAAAGGCCACCGGGGTTGAGCGGGCGGGAGAGCGCCTGGTCGGGTCCAAGGTTGTGGAGGCTTTCGCGGTGTGCGGCGGGGCGGATATCATCCGCACCCATGATATCAAAGAAGCCTTTGAGGGGATCCGGATGGCGGAAGCATTCGTTCGCGGAACGGTGACGCTGAAACCTTACGAAGAGGTGCGTTAATGGTCGAATACATATTCGAGTTCTGGTGGATGTTTCCCATCGCGTTTTGCGTGTGCCTGATGGCGACAAGCTCCAGCGTTGAAGGCGCCGTTTTTTTTGCCCCGATATTCATTCTTTTCTTCCCATTCGCGGCCGGGGTGACGATTCTGCCGATCGAGGCGGTATTCCTGGCCCTGTCCATCGAGGTGTTCGGTTTCGGCAGCGCCCTGCTCGGGTATCTCCGGCGAAAGCTCGTCGATATTGCCATCGCCAGGAAGGTTCTCGCCGTATCCATTCCGGTCGCGGTGGCCTTCGGTTTTCTGGCGCACGTCGTTCCGGGGAACATCATCATGACCCTGCTCGGCATCATCATGATCGTTCTCTCGGTGACAATGCTTTACTCGTTCCTCAGCGGGGGGGTTCATCCGGAGGACGGCCACCAGAGTGACGGTCCCCCGACGAAAGTAGACATCCTGGGGCGGAAATACTGGTACGACTACCACCACGGACCTTTCGGCGTGGGCTGGTCCTCGCTCGGCGGCGTTCTTGTCGGCCTGACCGGCATCGGCATCGGGGAACTGACCACCGTCACCCTGATCGTCCGCCACAAGCTCCCCGTGCGCGTCGCGGTCGGGACGGGTATCATGATAGTCGCCCTCACGGTCTTTCCCGCCACGCTGGTGCATGCTTATGTGTTTTCGTCGGGCGAGATCAGCGTCCACTGGAACATCCTCTTCATGACCATCCCCGCGGTGGCCGTCGGGGGGCAGGTCTCGCCATTCATCAACAACCGGGTGGACGGCGAGAAGATGAAGGCGTTTCTTTCGATCGTTTTCATCGTCGTCGGCGCGTTGCTCCTCTATCGGGCGGTGGGCGGGTAGTTCCCCGGATTGGCGGGCGGAGAGATGATTAAGCAGGTCATCGTCATCCGGCGCGATTTGCACATGCGCCAGGGGAAAGCCGTCGCCCAGGGTGCTCACGCGGCAATGCTGTTTCTGATCGACCGCCTCATGAAGGGGCCGGGCGAAGCGCCGGGCGGTTTCACCGAGACCGAAGTCCGGTGGCTGGGAGGTCCGATGGGCAAGATATGTCTTCGGGTGGAAAGCGAGGAAGAACTGCTCCAAATTGTCGAAGACACCCGGGAGGCGGGTCTCACGGTCCATACGGTGACGGATTCGGGCCGGACAGAATTTGGCGGTGTTCCCACTCTGACCTGCTGCGCCATCGGGCCGAACGAGGCGGAGCGGATCGATGCCGTCACAGGGCACCTGAAGCTGCTTTGAGGATTCGGGTTCCGGCGGCAAATCCGCAGACGGGCCTCGTCTTCAAATTCTGAAAATCCATCCGAGTTGACAGGGGCTTTTGCGCTCTTTAATCTTGTTTTTCCTGCCGGGATCCTGCGGGGACCTGGACGGGAAAATTGTCATTATCGGTCCGCAATTTCAGCAGTCCAGGCGTTCACCTTCACTGAGGGAGCGACCATGAGCACCGTCACGAAACGCAGAAAGATCAGCACGGCATCCATCCGGGCCCGGAAGGGCAAGGAAAAAATCACCTCACTCACAGCCTACGATTACCCCACGGCGAAGCTCGTTGACGCCGCCGGTGTGGAAGTGATTCTCGTCGGGGACAGCCTGGGCATGGTGGCGCTGGGCTACCCGGACACCACGCATGTCACCCTGGACGACATGCTCCACCACACCAAGGCGGTGAGCCGGGCGAAGCCCAAGGCCCTCCTCGTATCGGACCTCCCGTTTTTGACCTACGGCGTCACCCGGCGCGACACGATTCTCAACGCGGGCCGCCTCATCCGGGAGGGCGGCGCCGAGGCGGTGAAGCTGGAGGGAGGCGTCCGGGTGCGCGAAGAGATTCGCGCGCTGGTCGATTGCCAGATTCCGGTCATGGGCCACGTCGGGCTGACGCCCCAGAGCGTTCACCAGTTCGGCGGGTTCAAGGTTCAGGGCAAAAGCGAGGAAGGGGCGGATCAGGTTCTCCGCGACGCAGTGGCCGTTCAGGAAGGCGGTGCGTTCAGCGTTGTCCTGGAGGGAATTCCCTCCTATCTGGCCTCGAGGATCACGCGCGAGGTCGATATTCCCACCATCGGCATCGGGGCAGGGCCCGATTGCGACGGCCAGGTGCTGGTCACGCAGGACATGCTGAAGCTCTTCCGGGATTTCACCCCCAAGTTCGTCAAGGTGTACGCCGATATGGGGGATGAGGCCGTCGAAGCGATGGAGCGGTATTGCCGGGATGTGCAAAATGGTACATTCCCCACCGAGGAGCATAGTTTCTGATCGCCCGCGCCGCGCTGTTTTGGCCGAAGTTCATTAAAAGGAAAGGCGGCTCAGTCCGCCGGCCGGAACAAGCGCTCCCATCCTGACGACGGGGAGGGCGATTCAGAGTGAAGGCATATTCGCTGGCAAGCCGTTTTCTCACCATTCTCCCGTGGCCAGCCGCTCCCGAAGAGTCCGGGCCGGGAGACTTTTCATCCGCCGTTTCCCGCTTCCCATTCGTCGGCCTCGCGCTGGGCGTGATGCTGGTGGTGCTGGATACTCTTTTAAGTCTTTTTTTCCCGGCTCCGGTCCGGAACGCGCTTCTCATCATTGCGCTGATCATCTTTACAGGTGGGCTTCATCTCAAGGCCCTCGCTGGCTGGATGGACGCTGTCGGGCCGGCGACTTTGGGAGCGTCTTCGTTCGGCTCGCTTGGAACGGTTTCTCTGGCCGGTATTTTTCTCCTGAAGTTCGCTGCGCTTTTGGCCCTGCCGGATGAGGGGAGATGGTCGGCGCTTCTGCTGGCGCCGGTGCTCGGCCGGGCGGCGGTGGCTTACCTGCTCGGGAATCTTCCTAAAGATGAAAGCACCAAGGATGAAGAATTGGGGGGAACTGTAGCGCCGTTTGTCCGAATGGTCTCAACCGACGAGGCGTACGCCGCGGCGGGCTGGGCGCTTGCAATATCTGTTGTTCTGGGATTTTTCGGTGGCCTTATCGTTGCACTGGCTGTGGGTGCGGCCACATATGGTCTGAGGCGTTACGCCGACGAAAGCGAGGCGTGTGTCGGCGCGGGGGAGGTGATGGAGACGCTGGCCTTCCTTTTATTTTCCGCATGGTGGGGAAGCTGAGCGAGACGCGCCGAATTTTCATCATGCAGAGAAAATTTCGTGCAAATAACATTTGTCAATGAAACATTCCCGATGAAACCATTTCATGTGGAATTCCTTCCCACCGTTTGAATCTCATTTCCACACAGCTTCGGAATCTTTTGGTCTTCCCGCTTGATTTCGTTTTGTATTCGTTTTTTCTGTTGGCCCACTTCTCGAAAAATTTCTCCCACTTCCCACCACTTAAATTTTTTCCCTTAAATAACAATTGCTTAAAAGTGATTAGCCGGTTAATGTATAATTTCGTGTTTTTTATCGCCCACGAGATGAATATTGATTCTCATATTTTTTAACCCAAAAATAACTGTTTTTTATCGCCATTTCAGAAATTTTTTATTGACACTCCGTTTGGGAGCGGTGTATATAGTTTCCACCAGTGGGAAAAAGTGGGAACTTGTGGGAGAGCATGAAGCATGCTGATTAGCTCCCATGTTGTTTCGGTGGACGCGAAGGGTCGCGTCGGAATCCCCGCCCGATTCAGAGAGTTTCTGAATGCAACATATGGGGACCAACTCATACTTCTCGACAAGGATGGTTGCGTATTCGCCTATCCACTTGAGGAGTGGAAGCGAAGGTTCAGCGAAAGATTTCGTGAGCTTCCGACCCATCGGGAAGATGTCCGTCGATACCTTCGGCAAATGTACGGCAAGGCCAATCCTTGCGAGATCGATCGCCAGGGGCGGATTCTCCTCCCCGCCCGGCTTCGTGCGTCGGCGGGAATTGAAAAGGAAGCCGTGATTGTGGGGCTTGAAAATAAATTTGAAATTTGGGGCAGGGAGCGATGGGAGCAGGTGATGGCGCAGGAAATCCCTGCAGCGGATCTTGACGGTCCCGAGGCTCCGCCCGGCGAAAGCTTCATGCAGTTGGAGTTTTAGATTTTCATCTGGATTTTTGAAAGGAGCGGCTTTGCCGGCTTTCCTCGCAGGAGCGTTATTTGGAGCAGGCGCCCGCCGGGTTTGCGGGCGGCGCTCAAACGGTGAGACGAAAATGGCCGCGTCTCACGTTCCGGTCATGGTTCAGGAGGTCTTAGACTTCCTGTCTCCTGGTTCGGGGGCTGTGTTCTTAGATACTACCTTGGGCGGAGGGGGACACAGTCTTGCGATTCTTGAGGCGATTCAGCCATCGGGTGTGCTGATCGGCTGTGATCGGGACGGGGACGCGGTTGAAATTTCCAGGGAGCGCCTGGCGCCTTACGGCCCGGGCGCTCGCGTTCATCACGCCCACCATTCCGAGATCAAGCGAATTGTCGCGGAGGAGGGGTATGAAGCGGTCGACGGTGTCCTCTTTGACCTCGGCCTCTCGTCGATGCAGCTTGAAACGCCGGGCCGCGGCTTTCGCCTCGACGCACCGGAGCCGCTCGACATGCGGATGGATTCGCGTTCGAGCCCCACGGCGGCCGACCTGGTAAATGAGCTTCCTGAAGAGCAACTGGCGGACACGATTTACCAGTATGGGGAAGAACGGAAATCACGGGCCATCGCCCGGGCGATCGTGCGCGCCCGGGAGAAGAAGCCGCTTGAGCGTTGCGATGAGCTGGCGTCCGTGGTGGTTTCCGCTGTTCTGAAGTCGGGCGGCGGACGTGGAAGATGGCGCATCCATCCGGCGACGCGCACCTTTCAGGCGCTCCGCATCGCGGTGAACGATGAGTTGGCGACGCTCGAAGGCGCCCTTCGGGACGCTGTGGATCTCCTTCGGCCGGGCGGACGAATCGCCGTTATCAGTTTTCATTCGCTCGAAGATCGCATCGTCAAAAACGTATTTCGCGAGCTTGCGGCGGGGCGGGACGAGCCTGCGAAACTCCGTCTTTTGAACCGAAAAGTCGTGAAACCCACTGCGGAAGAGGTGTCTTCGAACCCCCGTTCCCGAAGCGCCAAGCTCCGGGCGGCCGAGAAGTTGGAAGGCCTGTGAGGGGATGAAGCTGTTTTGGGCGAAAAAGCGCGGGGGTCGTGCAGGAACCCGCAAACGCCCAAAACAAAATGCGGAGACAAAGCTTCCGATCTCCAGGGTCGCCGTTTGTATCGGCGTCATCGCGGTGAGTGCTCTCGCGCTTGTTTGGCCGCATCTGGAGATGGTGAAAATCGGGTACGAAGTCGCCCGATTGAAAAAAGAGCGCGACGTTTTGATCCAGGAAAGCAGGGTCCTCAGGGTCGAAATCGCCGCACTTCGCCAGCTTGACCGAATCGAGACAATAGCCAGGAAAAAACTGGGGATGGTGTTTCCGGGTCCGGACCAGATTGTGTATGTGAAAGTCCCGTCTCAGGATACAAATTTACCCTAGATATTCCGTTTATTTTGCCCCCGCCCAACGCAGGAAGCGGGCCCATGCATAAGGGCTTCTTCGGCCGTTTGATCGTGTGTGGCCTATTCGTAGGCCTCGGCTTTCCCGCTCTTGTAGCCAAGCTGTTTATCGTCCAGGTCCGCGATCGGGAACGCCTTGTCGCCTATGCGGAGAAGCAGCTCCACCGAACGCTCCTCGTCCGCGCGAAGCGGGGCGAGATACTCGACGTCCGCGGGCGTCCGCTGGCGGTGAGCATGAACGCGCCCTCCCTCTATGCAAATCCGAGAGAGGTGGGGAGCCCGGCGGCCGCCACAAGGGCGCTGTCGAAAGTTCTGGGGGTTCCCCGGAATGATGTTTACAAAAAATTGAGTGGGGGGAAGAGCTACGTCTGGCTCAGTCGGAAACTGACCCCTGCGATGAAGAGCAAAATTCTTGACCTCAACCTTCCCGGACTGGGTTTTGTGACCGAGAGCCGCCGCTTCTACCCCAAGCGGGAGCTGGCTTCCTCGCTGCTCGGATTTGTCGGCGTTGACGACAACGGTCTGGCCGGAATGGAGCTGGCTTCCGAGAGCGACATCAAAGGGCGGCCCGGACGGATGCGCATCGAGCGCGACGCGCGCGGCCGTTCGGTTCATCCAGAGTCAAACGTCGTCGTTCCGACGAGGAGCGGCGCCGACGTTCGCCTCACGGTGGATGAGGTTCTTCAATACATCGTCGAAAAAGAACTTCGCATTCAACTGAAACGGGTCGGCGCCCGGCGGGCGGTCGGCGTGATGGTGGAACCTGCGACGGGACGCATTCTCGCAATGGCGACGGTGCCGGGTTTCAATCCCAACACCTACGGCAGCTACCGGCCCGAACAGTGGAAACAGGCGGCCATTCAGGATGTATACGAGCCCGGCTCCACGTTCAAGATCATCACCGCCGCGGCCTATCTCGAGTCGGGAAAAAGTCTGAAGAAGCGCTACTTCGCGGAACAGGGGAGATATCCGATTGGCGTGGGCGGCCTTGTTCTTCGTGACCACAAAAAATACGGCTGGCTCACGGCGGAAGGCGTGATTGTCAACTCCTCGAATATCGGTGTCTACAAGATGGCGAAAGAAATCGGTCCCGGACGTTTGTACCGGATGGCCCGCCGCTTTGGTTTCGGTTCGCGGAGCGGAGTGGATTTTCCGGGTGAGGCGAAGGGAATTCTCCGGCGGCCGAAGCGCTGGTCGCGCACCTCGCTCGCGGCGGTACCGATCGGTCAGGAGATCGCCGTCACGCCTCTTCAGATGGTGATGGCCGCGGTGGCGGTCGCGAATGATGGCGTCATGCCGCCGGCCCATATCGTCGAGGGAATTGAGCGGAATGGGAGTTTGACCCGCCGGCCCGAAAAGGCTGCCCCGAGACGGGTGGTTTCCCGGCGGGTGGCCCGGGCGCTCGGCCGGGTCATGCGAAAGGTGGTCACGGAGGGAACCGCCGCCGCCGCCGAGGTTCCGGGATATGGCGCGGCCGGAAAAACCGGGACGGCCCAGAAGGTAGAGCCGGGCGCCAGGAGATACAGCAAGGATAAGTTCGTCACCTCCTTTGTCGGGTTCGTTCCTTACAAAAACCCGCGCATCGCCTTGCTGGTCGTCTTCGACGAAGGAAAGACCAAAGGCGGTACATGGGGCAGCACGATTGCTGCTCCCGTTTGGCGGCGGATTGCCTGGCAGTCGATGCGTTATCTCCGGGTGCCTCCGAAGGGGGCGCGGGTGGTGGCGCTGAAAGATGGGGTTGTCCCGTCCGCGGGTCTCCCGCAGGCGGAGAAGGTTTCATTCGGCGAAAAAGTTTTCGAATGGGTGGAAGGGGTCCGGGAGGCGATTCATGGGAAGCGGCTTTCCTTCCGCGAGATGGAGCTGGCGCGTTGAGCGCGAATGTGATGGCGAAAAACCGGATAAAAAACTTTCTCGATCTGGCTCAAGTTATACCGGGTGCGCGGGCCATCGGAGGAGACGGAATTGAGGTGAGCGGCATAATTTACGACTCCCGCAGCGTCGGAGCAGGGGATCTTTTCGTGGCGATTCCCGGTTTTGAGATGGACGGCCACGACTACGCCGCTTCCGCCGTGAACGCGGGTGCATCGGGCATCGTCATCGAACACGCGGTGGGGGGTGTCCCGCCCCAGGTGCCCCGCATCGTGGTCCCCTCCTGCCGGGAGGCCGTGGCGCTCCTTGCCGACGCTTTCCACGGCCATCCCTCGGGAAGCCTTTCCCTCGTCGGCGTGACGGGGACGAACGGGAAGACGACGACGGCGTTTCTGATTGACGCCATCCTGAGGACGGCGGGCCGTACGACGGGGTTGATGGGAACCATCCACTATCGCGTGGGGGAGCGGATCATCGAAGCCCCGCGGACGACTTCGGAGGCCCCGGACGTGCAGGCTTACCTCGCCGAAATGCTGGAAGCGGGCGCGAGCCACGCGGTGATGGAGGTATCGAGTCATGCGCTTGATCTGAACCGCGTCCTGGGCTGCGAGTTCTCGGCGGCGGTGTTTACCAACCTGACGCAGGATCATCTGGATTTTCACGGCGACATGGAGAGCTATTTCAGGGCCAAGCGCCGCTTTTTCACGGAACTGTCGCCGAAGGTGTCGGTCCTGAATTTCGACGACCCTTACGGAAAGCGCCTTGCCGGGGAAGCGACGGGTGATGTCTGGACCTTTGGCCGGACTGGGGGGGCCAAAGTGCAGGCGGACAATCTTTCCGTGTCGGCGGAAGGCATGTCGTTTGATTTTCTATATCCGGACGGTGCGGTGCGGATGGAGACAGCGCTCACGGGGCAGCACAACACGAACAACATTCTGGCCGCGTCGGCCACCTGTCTTGCGCTCGGGCTTTCCCTGGACGAGATTGCAGAGGGTGTCCGGGCGCTGGAGAACGTGCCGGGCCGCTTCGAGAAAGTGGACCTGGGCCAGCCGTTTCTCGTGGTCGTGGATTACGCCCACACCGAGGACGCTCTGGCCAGCGTCCTCCGGTTCGCGCGCCCGGTGACGAAGGGCAGGCTGCTCACGCTGATGGGCTGCGGGGGGGATCGGGACCGGAAGAAGCGCCCCCGCATGGCCGCTGCCGCTCTCAAGAAGAGCGATCAGGTTTTCATGACCTCCGACAATCCACGGACCGAGGATCCGGCAGCCATCCTCAAGGAAGTGGAAGCGGGCGCAGATCTCGTGGAAGGCGGACGGGCGCGATCGCGCACCATCGTGGATCGCCGGGAGGCCATCCGCGCCATCATCGATGAGGCGAAAGAGGGTGACACGGTCGTCATCGCCGGTAAGGGGCACGAGGACTATCAAATCGTGGGCAGCGAGCGGCTCGCTTTCGATGACCGCGAAGAAGCGCGCGAGGCGCTTCGCGGGCTGGGGTACGGACGGTGAACATGGTGAATGTAGCGGCGGCGTTTACCGCGATGGAGATCGAAGAAGCCGTCTCTGGACAACTCCTCTGGGGGCGTCCCGAGATGGTGGCCTCGGGCGTGAGCACCGACACGCGGTCGATAGAGGCCGGCGCACTTTTCGTTCCGCTCGTGGGGCCGAACTTCGATGGTCATGATTTTCTGGGAGACGCGCTGGCGGCGGGCGCCGTGGGCGCGCTCATCGAGCGGGGACGGAGCCTCTCCCCAGCCGATGGGGTTTTCGCCGTTGAGGTGGTGGACACGTTGCACGCGCTGGGCGAACTGGCCCGCTATCACCGGGCGCGCTTCGACCTGCCCGTCGTCGCGGTCACGGGGAGCAACGGAAAAGAAGTCCGGAGGGAATCTCAACAACCTGATCGGGCTTCCGCACCAGGTCTTCCGACTCGGTAGCGAGCACACACGCGCCGTCTTCGAGATGGGAATGAACCGGCCGGGCGAAATTCAGCGCCTGGCAGAGATTGCCGCACCGGAGGTGGGCGTGATCACAAGCATCGCCGCGGTGCACCTCGAGGGTCTCGGTTCCATCGAGGCCGTGCGCGACGCCAAAGGAGAACTCCTCGATGTGATGGGTCCGGGCGGCACCGCCGTCCTCTGCGCGGATGACGAGCAGAGCCGCATCCTCGCCGATCGGTTCCGCTCGAGGGGTGGCCGCGTGCTCACCTTCGGCTTCAGCCAAGAGAGCGAGGTACGCGGCACCGACATCCGCGTTTCGGCTGATGAGGGAACCCGTTTTCATCTTCAGATGGGTGAAGGAGAGGGGGAGGTTCGCCTTCCGGCCGTGGGCCGGCACAACGTGATGAACGCCCTGGCAGCGGCGGCGGCGGCCTCGATCGTCGGGAGTCCGCTGGATGAGATTGTCCGGGGGCTCACGCAGGCTGCGCTTCCGCGCATGCGTCTTGAGATCGAAGAAATTCCAGGTCGCGCGGGATGTTTCCTTCTGAACGATGCCTACAATGCCAATCCGGCTTCTGTTCTCCAGGCGATCGAGACAGCGGCGCTGCTGAATGAGCGGGGTCGATTGTTCGGCGTTCTTGGCGACATGAAAGAGCTCGGCGCGTCGGAAGAAGCGGCTCACCGGGAGGTCGGCCGGGCGGTTGCGGCGGGCGGCGTCGATTTCTTCGCCGGGGTAGGCGGCCTTATGGCCCTCGCGGCGGATGAAGCCCGCCGGGCGGGGATGGCCTCCGATCAGGCCGTTTCATTCGATTCGCCTGAAGCGGCGGCTGAATGGGCAAGAGCGCAGCTCAGGCCCGGCGACTGGGTGCTGGTCAAAGGCTCCCGATCCATGCAGATGGAACGTGCGGTGGAGGTATTTCAAAACTAATGCTGTACGCACTCTTAATCTCGCTTGGCGACTGGATTTCCGGCGTCAACGTCTTCCGGTTTATCACCTTCCGCGCGGCGGTGACCGTGCTCTCATGCCTCGCCCTGAGCCTCTTCCTCGGGCGCATCTTGATCCGCGTCCTGCGGGGCCGTCAGATCGGCGAGGAGATCCGCGACGACGGACCGCAGTCTCATTTCTCGAAGCGGGGAACGCCCACCATGGGCGGCCTGCTCATCCTGTTCACCGTGATTATCTCTGTGCTTCTCTGGGCCGACCTCACCACCGGTTACGTCTGGCTTGCGCTGTTTGTCCTCGTGGGCTACGGCATTCTGGGATTCGTGGACGACTACAGGAAGGTCATCCTCAAGGACAAAAAGGGGATCCCCCCTCTCAAGAAGTTTCTCCTTCAGGGAATCCTCGGGCTCGCCGCCGGGTATGCGCTCTATAGCGGCATGGTCGAGCCGTCGTTCCAGCCCGTCGTGATGTTTCCCTTTTTCAAGAACGTGAACCCCGATATCGGAATCTGGTTCGTCCCCTACGCGGCGCTCGTCATCGTGGCGACGAGCAATGCCGTCAACCTCACGGACTCTTCAGCTACGTCGCGGGACACGCGGTCATCTCCAGATACTTGCTGGTTCTCCACGTACGGGGTGCCGGAGAACTCGCCATCGTGAGTGGTGCGCTTTTTGGAGCAGGGCTCGGCTTTCTGTGGTTCAACGCCTATCCCGCGCAGGTCTTCATGGGCGACGTGGGCTCGCTCCCGCTCGGCGCGACGCTGGCTGCGATCGCACTCTCCATCAAGCAGGAGATTCTCCTCTTCCTGGTGGGCGGGTTGTTCGTCATCGAGGCGCTCTCGGTCATCCTCCAGGTGGCCTCGTTCAAGATGCGGGGCAAGCGGATCTTCCGCATGGCCCCCCTGCATCACCACTTCGAGGAGAAGGGATGGTCGGAGCCGAAGGTGACCGTGCGCTTCTGGATCGTGGCGATCGTGCTGGCGCTGCTGAGCCTGAGCACCCTGAAGCTGAGATGAGGACCGCGGTGTCGGACATGACGTCTGCCGGATGGGTGGAGAGCCTTTCTTCATGTCGGGCTGTGGTGATGGGAATGGCCCGGACCGGGCGCGCGGCCGTTGCCGCGCTGGCACGGCGGGGCGCGAAAGTCGTCGCCACCGATCTGAACGAAACGCCTGGGTTGAGGGAGGAACTCCCGAGCGGGGTCACGCTGGAGCTGGGTGTCCACAAAGAGGAGACCTTTCGCGGCTGCGATCTCCTGGTGGTGAGTCCGGGAATTCCCGCGACGAATCGATTTATCGGAATGGCGCTGGAAGGAGGAGCCGAGGTGATCACCGAAGTCGAACTGGCCTCGCGGCTGACCTCGGTTCCCATCGCCGCCGTCACGGGGACGAACGGCAAGACGACGACGGTCGCCATGCTGAGCGGGATTCTCGAAGAAGCGGGGTATCGCGCCCCGGTGGGCGGAAACATCGGCAGGCCGTTGACCGAAGTCGTGGAGGAAGAGGGCGATGAGGCGGATTTTCTGGTGAGCGAGGTGAGCAGTTTCCAGCTCGAATGGTCGCCGACGCTGCACCCGAAGGTGGGAGTGATGACCAACGTCTCGCCGGATCATCTCGACCGTCATCCCGACCTGAACGAATACGCCGCGATCAAGGCGCGGCTCTTCGCGAACCAGGGCCCCGGGGACGCGAAAGTGCTCAACGCGGACGATTCCCTGACGGCGCGCTACCTGGCAGGC
This sequence comes from uncultured Nitrospinota bacterium, assembly GCA_947258645.1. Taxonomy (GTDB): domain Bacteria; phylum UBA8248; class UBA8248; order UBA8248; family UBA8248; genus CAMYJL01. The sequence goes on along the minus strand of CAMYJL010000103.1, from coordinate 3,991 downwards.
GGCCCGCAGCAGGCGCTGGCGTTTAGCCGGCGGAGTGTCCCGGTGCGGGGCGTTTATGCGGGTGAGGGCGAGATATCGATCGTCGAAGAGGGGGAGCGCCGGAAAATTTGCGGGACGGACGAGGTTGCCGTCCCCGGCGTTCACAACCTGGAGAACTTTCTCGCCGCTTGTGCCGCCGCGCATTTTCTCGGTGCGGACCCCGAAGCGATGGCGCGGCTGGCCCGGCGGTTCGAGGGCATGGCGCACCGGATGGAGATTGTCTCGCGGGCTGGCGGCGTGACCTGGGTGAACGATTCGAAAGGGACGAACGTGGGCGCGACGGTGATGAGCCTGATGAGCGTGGAGAGCGGTGTTCTCCTGATCGCGGGCGGGACGGACAAGGGGAGCGATCTCGCGCCCCTGCTCAAGCCCGTCCGTTCCCGCGTCCGGAAAATGTTCCTAATTGGCGAGGCGGCGGAGCGGTTTGAGGCATTTTTCGAAGGCGTTGTTCCGATCGATCGCTCCGGTACGCTGGAGGAAGCGGTGCAATGTTCGGCGGCGGAGGCGAAAGCGGGGGAAACCGTCCTGCTCTCGCCCGCGTGTTCGAGCTTCGATCAATTCCGGGACTACGTCCATCGCGGCGATGTCTTCCGCGAGATTGTTCAATCGCTGGAAGGAGAGGCGGGAAGATGAACCGTCACGGAATCGATCCGGTTATTTTTTCCAGCGCGCTGGGTCTCGTGGCGTTCGGCGTCGTGATGATCTACAGCACGAGCCACATTCTTGCGCTGGATCGCTACGGGGACGCTTACTACTTCGTCAAGCGCCACGTTCTCTGGGCGGCGGTCGGGGTGGCCGTGATGCTTCTCGCCGCGCGCCTGAACATCAAGCGGCTCCGGGCGCTGGGTTTTCCCGTCCTCTTGGTCTCCCTGTTTGCGCTGGCCCTCGTTTTTGTCCCGGGCATCGGCCGCGAGGCTGGCGGGGCGCGGCGCTGGGTCGATCTGGGGCCTTTTTCATTCCAGCCGGTCGAGATCGCGAAGTTCGGGCTGGTTTTTTTCCTCGCGTATTTTCTCTCCGTCAAAGACGAGCGGCTCCGGGACCTGAAGTTCGGGTTCCTTCCGCCGGTCATTCTGACGGGCGTGGTTCTCGTGTTGGTTCTCGCGCAACCGGACCTGGGTTCGGCGATTCTGATCGCGTTCGTGGCTGGGTTGCTGCTTTTTATCGCGGGGGCACGATGGCTTCATCTTCTAGGAGTTGCGCTGGCCGCCGTGCCGGTTCTCTACGCGATGATCTTTACGGTGCCGTGGCGGCAGCAGCGGATCTTCGCGTTTCTGGATCCGTTTTCGGTGGCGCGCGGCACGGGTTATCAACTGGTGCAGTCTCTCCTGGGACTCGCCCAGGGAGGCATCACGGGACTGGGGCTCGGGGAAGGAAAGCAGAAGCTTTTTTATCTGCCCGAGCCGCACACGGACTTCATCTATTCGGTTGTGGGCGAGGAGCTCGGGCTTCTGGGCGCGCTGGGCGTGGCGGCCGTTTTCGCGGTGCTCCTCTACCGGGGTCTCGGTGTCGCGGCTCGAAGCGGGGATTCGTTCAGCGGACTGCTTGCGGCGGGAATCACGCTGATGGTGTCGGTACAGGGCCTCTTCAACATGTCGGTGGCGGCGGGGGTCGTCCCCACGACGGGGGTTCCCCTCCCGCTTGTGAGCCTGGGTGGCTCCTCGCTCGTGATGACACTGGCCGCGCTCGGAGTTCTTCTCTCGGTCGCGGCGGCGAATCAGGGGACGGTTCGGCGGAAGCGGGCGGTCAGAATGAGCGCGAAGCGCCCGCTCGCGTCCCGGTGGTTGCCAACCTTCAGTCGGATACCGGCGGGGGGGAGATGAGAACGATGCGCCTTTTGATCGCGGGTGGCGGAACGGGCGGGCACCTCTATCCGGGGATTGCGGTTGCGCGGGCCTGGCTCCGGTGCGGACCGGACTACAGCGTCCTCTTCGTAGGGACGAAGCGCGGGGTCGAGGCGCGCGTCTTGCCGCGCGAGGGTCTGCCGCTGGAGACGATCGCCGCGGCCGGAGTTTTGGGCAAGTCCGTTTTTCAGAAGATCGGCGCGGTTTTCACCTTGATGAAGGGGATTATCCAGTCGTTGGGAATCGTCGGGCGCTTCCAGCCCAACGTCGTGTTGGGTGTCGGCGGATATGCCAGCGCCCCGGCGGTGATGGCCTCGTGGATAAGGCGTCGGCCCATTGTTTTGATGGAGCAGAACGCGATGCCGGGGATAACGAACCGGCTCCTCTCACGGCTGGCGAAGTACGTCACGGTCGGCCTGCCGGGGGCGGCAAAATATTTTTCGGCGGAAAAGGTGGTCGAGACGGGGATGCCCCTTCGCGAGGAGGTGTCTCAATCAGCGCCGCGTCCCGAGTCTTTCTGGGAAGGGCCGCTCCGGGTGCTGATCTTCGGTGGCAGCCAGGGCGCGCATGCGATCAACAGCGCCGTCGCCGGGGCGTTGCATTACCTGGGTGATTCAACGCGGAACATCCAGTTTGTTCACCAGACGGGCGAGGCGGATCTGGAGCGGACACGGAAGGCATACGAAGAAGCCGGCGCGGAAGGGGAGGTGGCCCCGTTTCTCTATGACATGGGCGAGCGCTACCGCTGGGCGCACGTGGCCGTAGCCCGGGCGGGGGCGATGACGGTGGCCGAGCTTTCGGCGATGGGCGTGCCGGCGCTACTGGTGCCGCTTCCGACATCCGCCCACGGCCATCAGGAGGCGAACGCGCAGTTTCTCGCCGAGCGGGGTGCCGCGCGGATGATCCTCCAGAGCAATTTCACCGGCGAAAGTCTGGCCGGTTTCTTGAAGGAAATGAACGAAGGCCGAGAGAAGCTGGCCGAAATGTCGCGCCGGGCCCTCGGGCTCGCTGAAAGCGACGCATCAGGGCAGGTGGCCGATATCTGCCGGGAGCTGGCCCGCGCGGCCTGAAAAGCGGAGAGGAAAAATGATTCAACCGGGAGATCAGTCGCATCCGATGCTGAGACACTCGGGCCGGGTTCACTTCGTGGGCATTGGCGGGACGGGTATGTGCGGCATCGCAGAAGTGCTCCTCAATCTCGGCTATGAGGTCAGTGGGTCGGACATTGGCGAGAGCGAAGCGGTGTTCCGTCTCCGGGGATTGGGGGCGAAGGTGATGATGGGCCACAAGGCGGAGAACGTCGAGGGCGTGGATGTCGTGGTTTTCAGTTCGGCCGTGACGAGAGAGAACGTGGAAGTCGCCGAGGCGCGGGCACGGAAGATCCCCGCAATCCGGCGCGCCGAGATGCTCGCCGAGCTGATGCGGATGAAGTACAGCATCGCCGTCGCGGGAACGCACGGAAAAACGACGACGACCTCCCTCGTGGCGTCGATCCTCGCCGAGGCGAAGCTCGACCCGACGGTCGTGGTCGGCGGACGCCTGAACGCGATCGGCTCGAACGCCCGGCTCGGGACGGGCGAGTACCTCGTGGCCGAGGCGGACGAGAGCGACGGGACGTTCCTGAGCCTGCTGCCGACTCTCGCCATCGTGACGAACATCGATCCGGAGCACCTCGATTTTTACCGCGACTTCGATACGCTCAAACGGGCCTTTCTCGAGTTTGTGAACAAGGTGCCCTTCTACGGCTTCGTGGTGCTCTGCCTGGACCACCCGACCGTACAGGAGCTCATCCCCCGGATCGAAAAGCGTTTCTATACCTATGGCTTCGGGGGCCAGGCCGATTACGTCGGGGAAAACTTCCGCTACGAGGATGGCGAGGCGGTCTTCAGCGTGCGCCGCTTCGGCGAGACGCTGGGGGAAATTCGCCTCAACATGCCGGGGCGTCATAACGCCGACAACGCGCTGGCCGCCGTGGCGGTCGCGAGCGAGCTGGACGTTCCCTTCGAGGCCATCCGAAAGGGCCTGGGCGAGTTCGCCGGCATCGGCCGCCGCCTGGAGCAGGTGGGCGAGGCCGGCGGCATCCGCATCATGGATGATTACGGTCACCACCC
>CAMYJL010000102.1 GCA_947258645.1 uncultured Nitrospinota bacterium | reverse complement strand
AAAAATTCTCGTCCCGCGCAATTCATGGAAGGACAAGAAACGGTACGACGAGGTGGCCCGCGGGCTCGGCGGCCTGTTCCGGGGGAACTTCAAGGAGTTCGAAGATCGGGTGTCGAAGGAGGTCATTGCGACCCAGCCCACGAATGAATAGCCTCTTGAATACTTAAAAACCTTCATCGGAGGGTGTGTTGATGCCTGTCGTTCATGTGAACCTGATTGAAGGTAGAACAAAAGAACAAAAAAAGGCGATGGCCGAGGAGATCACCGAGTCCGTCCATAAGCACGCGGGCGCCCCGAAGCAGGTGATCACCGTCGTCTTCCATGACATCGACGGCGACTCCTGGGCCGCGGGCGGAGCGCTCTTTTCGGACAGATAACGCACCCTGAAGAACGCAAAAGGAGGGCAGAACATGAGCTTTCGCCTGGCGGTCGTTCAACCCATGAGCCATCAGCCGCCCGACGACGAGAAGAATGTCGCCGACGCCATCCAGTACATCGAGCAGGCGGCCGCTCAGGGTGCCGAATTCGTCGCCTTCCCGGAGTCCTATCCCGGCCCGTGGCGAATGCCCGCGACCTACGATCCGACGGAGGCGATAGTCGAGGCCGCCGAGCGGTGCGGCGTCTACGTGCAGTTCGGGACGCTCGAGCCCATCAACGATGAAGAGCGGACCGCCTATAACCTGCTCATGCTGGCCCGTCCGACGGGCGGCCCTCCGGGGAAATACCGCCGGACGCACCCGCCCGGCCCCTGGATCTACACGGGCGGAAAATACTGGGACTTCATGTACACGGCCGGGGACGAATACCCCGTGTTCGAGACCGCGCAGGCCCAGGTCGGCCTCGCCATGTGCAGCGAGGTGTATATGCCCGAAGTGTCCCGTGCGCTATCCATCCGGGGCGCGGAGTTGATCTTCCTGCCCGCGGGGGTGGACAAGCGGAAGCTCTGGGCCACTTGGCGGAACCTCATTTGGGCGCGCGCCACGGAAAATCTGGCCGTCGTCGTCACGACCCAGAACCTCTTCGACAGCACGCAACGGGGGATGGCGATGGTGGCGACCCCCGAGGAAATCATCTTCGAGAGCACCAAGGCCGGCATGTTCCTGGTGGACATCGATCTGGAGCGCATCCGCGACCTTCGCGCCCAGGATGACAGCGTGGGCTCTTCGGGCGAGAACGCGGCCAAGGCCGGCGTCCTGAGCCAGTGGCAGCGGCCGGAAATGTACGACAAATTCCTCCCCAGGGAGGGGGCCTCCAAGTAAAGGCCGACATTGAAACCCGTTTCCGATACACCCCCTGGCGCACCGATCGCCGGGGGGTTCTTTCGTCATTGACCGAGGCCCTTCCATGCCGCAAAGCAATTTCTGGATTCTGTACGGACATCTCGTCTTCGCCTGCTTTTTCGAAGGCGGGATGCTCTTTTTCTCTCTCCTCCTGAGAAGTCTTCGCGGCCGCCTCAGCCCCGATGAATTCGCCGGAGAGGTCGCCCAAATTCTCCGCTTCTACCACCCGTTCATTCTGTTGTGCATGGGCGTTCTCATCATGACCGGCGCCTGGTACCTGACGGGCATCAAAATGGCGATGGGCCCCGCCTTCGGGCGGCTCTTCGTCCCGCTGGGGATGAAACTCGCCGCCGTCTTCGTGCTGATCATGGGGATGAGTTTTCAGTTCTTCGCGCTGGGCCTCCGCCTCACGCGCGGGATCGGCCCAGCCGGAAACGGAAGGCCGATTGGGGATACGACCGACGAGCGCCTGCGCGTCATCCGCGCCATCGAATGGGCCAACCTCGTGAATTTCCTCCTCGGCCTGATGGCCATCCTCTTCGGCCTGAGCCTCGGAAAAGGGTGATCGCCTACGCCTCAACGAGAATCACACCCTCCCGGATGATCGGCTCACCGTCGAACCAGACCGAGGGCTTTCGGATGATGGCGTCGAAATGGGTCTTCGCCTGAACGCCACCCCCGAGGTTGGCCGAGGTGCCGATGCCCATGTGAATCGTTCCGTTCACCCCCTCATCGTTCAGCATCTCCCCCGTAAAGTCCCGGCACTCCGGATTGAGCCCCATTGCGAACTGGGCAACGTTGTAGACCCACGGGTCGTTCTGATCGGCCAGCAGGTTCCGCAGGAAAGCCGCCTGTTCCCCGCCCCGGATCTCCTGGACAAACCCGTCGTGGATTTCGAACGTGACCGGCTCGCGGATGACGCCGACGCCGTAGTAGGGAATGCTCCCGTCGCAGACGAGAAGGCCGTTGGAGGTGCCGTCGACGGGAGAGGTGTTCGCCTCGATGTTGGGCACGGCGGAAAAACCCGGCTTATCGACAATGCAGCAGTGGCTGTTCCCGCTCCGGCCCTCGAGGTTGAACGTCAGGTCCGTCCCCGCCGGGTTGGTCACGCGGGCCTCTACCGCCTGAGTGAGACGCTCGGCCAGCGCTTCGCACAGGGGCCGGCGGGCCGCGAAATCGGCCATCAGGCCACCCTCGCGCATCATCCGCTCCGTGAAAGCGGTCATGGAGAGCACGCGCGCGCCCGCGCCGATTGCCTCTCGCACAGCCCGGGTGTGAGAGAGCGCGAGCGTTATCGGCATGATGATCACCCCGGCCGCGCGCATGGCAGCCGCCACTTCGGGCACCGGTTCCTCGTTGTCAATCCCCCGCTCGGGGCAAATCACCACCGATGTCCGCCCGCCCGCCTCTGCCGCCGCCGACTCCACCGCGCGGGCGATGGGGAGCCGCTCCTCGTCCGTAACCACGACCACTTCCTCTCCGGGCTTCACCCCGGCGCAGGCCCCTACAAGTATTTCCGCTCCCTTTTTCACTGTCCTCACCTCTTAAGTATTACTTGAACAATCATTGAATAATGTTTGAAATTTCTCTTATTTTATGGGCCATAATTCGCTCGGCACCCGCGTAGATATTAAAGCGCTCCTCCCGGACGAACCCGAGCAGCGTCATGCCGAACTCTCTGGCCAAATCGACCGCAAGGCTCGAAGGCGCACTCACCGCGGCGACGGTGGAGATGCCGGCCATCGAGGCCTTTTGCATGATCTCGAAACTCGCCCGACCGCTGATCATCATGATACTTTCCGAAACGGGAAGCTCTCCGGCCAGGTATTGCTCTCCGATGAGTTTATCCACGGCGTTGTGGCGCCCCACATCCTCGTGCAGGTCGATCAGTGTTCCCTCGGTATCAAACAGCGCCGCCGCGTGAAGCCCTCCCGTCTGCTCGAACACCGTCTGGCCCTCCCGCATCTTCTTGCCAAGGCGCTGGATGACCTCTCCCCTGACAAGCGGATGGCCTTGGGGGATGGGATTCGGGTGGCTCGCGCGAAGCGCCTCTATCGAGGTTTTCCCGCACACGCCGCAGCTCGAGGCCATGTAAAAATACCGCTTCAGATGATCCGCATCGAACTGAACGCCCTCCGTGAGCCGCACCCGGACAATGTTGGAAGTTCCCCCGCCATTTTCCGAGGAAACGATGTGCCAGATATCCCTGATATCCTCCCGGCGGCGGACGACGCCTTCCGAGAAGAGAAACCCGGCGGCCAGCTCGCGGTCATGTCCCGGGGTGCGCATGGTCACGGAAACGCTCCGCTCGACGCTTCGCCCGTCCTGTTCGTATCCCAGGCGAATTTCGAGGGGCTCCTCGACCGCCAAATCGTCCGGTACTTTTCTGCTTACGCCTTCCCGGACATGGCGGACGGGCTGGCGCCTGATCCCACGGCTCCGGCTCATGCCATTCCCTCGCCCGCGACGGCCAACAACGTACCCTCCCCGCTCTCTTCAATCGGGATGAGCTGAACGAGGGCGTTGTAGTCAGGAATGCCGGAGGCGGGCTCGACGGCGCCCCTCCGGATGAGGACGTTTCCTTCGGGCCAGTGCACCTGAAGGTTCCGGGGGCGGATGGTCATGAATTTCAGCCGTCCCCGCATCTCGCCCACCTCGGAGCGAAGCAGAACACGCGCGCCCTCGCGAAGCCCGCGTTCCCGCGCGTCCTCCCGGCTGATGAACACATTGTCCCGAACAGCCCCCGTCAACGGGTCGTAGCGATTTTGCACCATGCTGTTGAACTGCTTTCCGCGCCGGGTGCTGAGGAAAAACCAGCCATCCGGGATCACCGCCTCGGGCGGCTGGAGTGCGGCGAAACGCATCCGCTTTTCCTGCGCCAGAAAGCTTCCGACCTCGCAAAGTCGGGCCCCGCCCCATTGAACAGCGTCTCCCTTTTTTTTCAGATGCTGGATGCCGTTGTAGGCGGGAACGCACTCGGCGATCTCCCGACGGATCTGATCGGCGTCCTCGAAGTGGATTTTGCCGCGCCGGTCCGGATCGGCGCACTCGGCGATTTCCATGAGGATCTCCCACTCCGGCTTGCTCTCTCCCACGCGGCGGCCTCTGATTTCCGGGCTGAAAATGATTCGGCGCTCCGTAGTCGTCTCGGTCCCGCCGCCGCGCTGCTCGTAGCGCGTCTGGGCGGGCAGGATCAAAACCTCCTCCCTGGGTTCCACGAACATCTGGGAGCTGAGAACAATGTCCTGATGAATCCGCAGGGGAACCGTCGCCAGCGCGTCGCGCACATAATCGGGCTCGGGCAGGGTCTCGAGGAAATTTCCACCAACCGAATACAAGATGTCGATCTCTCTGGCGCGCGCGGCGTCGATCATCTCGACGGCGGAGAGCCCCTTTTCGGAGGGAACGTCGAATCCCCATAAGCGGGAGAATCTCCGGGCGCTCTCCGGGCCGATGGGGTCCCCGCCCGGGAAACTCGTCGGGACGCACCCCACCTCGGCACCCCCCTGCACCCCGCTGTGCCCCCGGATGGGCATCAGGCCGCATTTCTCCCGGCCGATGAAACCGCGCGACAGGGCCAGATTGATGATGGCACGCACGTTCTCGACGCCGAAGACGTGCTGGGTGACGCCCATGCTCCACACGAACACGGCCGAGCGCGCATTGGCGCACATTTCCACGAATTTCGTCATCTCGTCCCGGGTGGCCCCGGCTCCGCGCTCCAGCGACTTCCAGGATTGGCCCTCCAGCGCCTCGCGCAACTCATCGAACCCTTCCGTCCGCTCCTGGATGAACCGCTCATCGAGTGCGTTCTGCTCGATTAAACTCTTGAGCACACCGTTCAGGAACGGGATGTCACCGCCCGTATGGACCGGAAAAAACGCATCCGCCAGCTTCGTTCCGAACAGGGCGCTCTCCATCACCGATGGAACCCAGTAGCGCTCCAGGCCGGGTTCCCGATACGGGTTGATAACCGCGACCTTTGTTCCCCTTTGTTTGGCCAGATAGATGTACTTGGTGGTCACCGGCTGGTTGTTCGGAACGTTGCTTCCGATCAGGACGAGCAGATCCGTCCCGAGCCAATCCTGATAGGAACAGGTAGAAGCCGTGACGCCCAGCCCCGCCTTCAGGGCAACCGTGCTGGGGGCATGGCAGATTCGAGCGGAATTATCGACATTGTTCGTCCCGAGGAAGCGGGCCACCTTCTGCGCCACGTAGTAGACCTCGTTGGTGACCCCCCGGGAGGTGAGGTAATAAGCGAGCCGGGTCGGGTCCGTCCGGCGAATCCGCGCGGCCGCGGCATCGATCGCCTCATCCCAGCTGATTCGCCGGAAACCGGCCTCCCCGCGCCGCCGGATCATCGGAAACGGGATTCTTCCCAACTCCCGAAGCGCCCGGCCACTTTTTTTTGCCAGCGACTTCGAGTCCCGAAAAACGGAAATGTCCAGAGCGGGCATGGTGTTCAGCCGCAACATGTTCAGGCGAACCGTGCACAGGTGGGTGCCTTCCATCGTGAAGTCGCGCAATCCGCTGGTTCCGAGCGCGCAGCCGTCGCAGACGCCTTCATTCAAGATACGCCAGGCGAACGGAAGCTCGTTCCGGTTATCCCAGATCGTCTTGAATATCTCGAAATAGTGGTTGGGTTTAACCTGCCCGAGACCGTTCGGAAGAAAACCCGCCCATAACGAAGGATTCCAGGACCAACGCATTCGGCCTACCTCACGTGAACTTACGCACATAAACGACCGGCGGATAATACCGTTCGCCTCATTCCATTCAATTCAAACACAGCGCGAGCCGGAGAACAGCAAGCCTAGCTCAAATGGCTCGAAACATCGTGGAGGCTTCCGCCCTCTTCCTCTTCGGGAAGACCTTCGTAGGAATCCACCACCTGAAGAAGGCGCTGCCCCGTCACATCGTCCCGCATGCGCTTGAGGTTGAAGCCGTTCACCTCAGCGATCGCCACCTCGGCGAGGCTGAAGATAATGTTGCCCGTTTCAAGGTGTCCGCCGAATGAGTCCGATTTCGTGCAGTACGACACGTGTGCATGGACATGATAATCGGCGATGACACCGCTGATGGCGAGAACCTCGATGCCATCGTTCTTGTCGATGGCGTAAAATTTGTTCGGCGGAAACTGGTCGGTGTCCGCGCCGGAGGCGACCGCACGCGACACGCTCCCGAAACCCGTCAGAATGATCCCGTTCCGGATCCCCTCTTCCTTGCATACGTTCGTGAGGCTCTCCAGCAGGTCCTCGCCCACGACGAACCGGGCGACGACCGTTTTTCCGAGTGAGCCCCCCCGTGCGACAATCATGCTCCTTCCTCCAAAGAGATGAATTTCCAAGAAATGAGCGGCCATTCTACCGCAGGGCGCGGAGTTGCGATATGGTGCAGATATCGACCCCCATAGATATGACGACAGAAGAGAGGTGAAGCATGTCCGACCCCTGGAAACTGACGCTCGGCGAGGGCCTGAGCAAAATCGCGGAGGGAACCCTGGACGCGGCGGAGTGGACCCGCTCCCTGCTGGGGCGGATCGAAGCCTGCGAGGACCGGCTCAAGGCCTGGGTCGCGGTGGACCGGGAGGGCGCCCTGAAAGCCGCCGGGGAGATCGACGCCGCCCGCAAGGCAGGAGAGAACCCCGGCGCGCTGGGGGGCGGCCCTATCGGGGTGAAGGATATTATTCACGTCGAAAACTTGCCCTGCGAGGCGGGCTCGCCGATCTTCGAAGGGCAAATTTCGGACAAAGACGCTTTCTGCATCACGGGTCTGCGACGGGCGGGCGCGATCATCCTCGGCAAGACGGTCACCACCCAGTTCGCGACGGGTGATCCGCCCGTCACGCGGAATCCCTGGAACCCGGCGCACAGCCCCGGCGGATCGAGCAGCGGCTCGGCGGCGGCCGTCGCGGCGGGCATGGTCCCCGCAGCGCTCGGCTCCCAGACGGGGGGCTCGGTGCTGCGCCCCTCGGCCTACTGCGGGGTGGTCGGCTTCAAGCCGAGCTACGGGCTCATCTCGCGGGCGGATGTCTACGAGGTCTCCTGGTCCCTCGACCATATCGGGACCCTCACGCGATCGGCCGGGGACGCCGCGCGCCTCCTCAAGGCGATGGCGGGTCCCGACGAGGGGGACGAGACGACGCTGGGGCTCGACCCACCGCCGACTCCTGAATCGCCCGCGCCGAAAAAACCCGCGAAAGCCGTTTTTCCGAAGGGCGGCGTCGTCCGGCACGCCTCCGAAGAAACGGCGGAGTGGACCCTTCAGGCGGTCGAACAGCTCAAAAAGGCGGGGGTGGCGGTCGAGGAGATCGAGTTTTCCCTCGACTTCGAGAAACTCCACGACACCCACCGGATGATCATGAACGTCGAGGGCGCCTCCTATCACGAGGAGCGCTTCGCCCGGCACGCGGACGCCTACCGCCCGGTCATCCGCGCCCTGGTGGAAAACGGCCTGAAAACCGGCGCGGTCGAGTATCACCGGGGCATGCGCCGGCGGGGACGCCTGATCAAGGAGCTGGACCGGCTCATGGGCAGCTGCGACGTGCTCATCCTGCCGCCCTTTCAGGACCCTGCGCCCCCCGCCGAGGAATCCACCGGCAGCGCCTTCTTCAATGAGCCCGCCTCGCAGACGGGCCTTCCCGCCATCACCCTGCCCCTCGGGCGGGGAAGCGGGAATCTTCCCTTCGGAATTCAGTTCGTCGGCCGGCGGCTGGGAGACGCGGACCTGCTCTCCGCGGCGATATGGGCGGAAGAAGAGATGGGCTGGCGTCCGGCGTTTCCCGAAATCTAGCCGACCGGCTCGCCGGGCGATCCGCCGACGTGAGATAATGCGCTGAAAGGAGGCCGGGAAACGATGAACGATAACGGGGGCGGGCCCTTCCGCGTCGGCCTGCTGGTTCCCTCCTCCAACAACACGATGGAGATGGATTTCCACCGCGAGCTGCCCGAAGCGCTTGAGATCGCCACTGCGCGGATGTTCCTTCCCGAGACGACAAAAGAAGCCGAGATCGAGATGATCGACCGGTGGCTCACCCCCGCCAGCCGCGATCTGGCGACCGTGAAGCCGACCGTCACCGTCTTCGGCTGCACCTCGGGTGGCTCGCTCTTCGGCCAGAACTACGACGAGAGCATCCGCCGGAAAATCGAGGAAGAAACAGATTCTGAGGCCGTGAGCATCCTCTCGGCGCTGTCGGAGGAGTTCGCCCTGCTCGGCGCGAAAAAGCTGGCCGTCATCACGCCCTACGTCCAGGTGCTGACGGACGCCGTGCGCGACAGCCTGATCGAGGACGGTTTCGAGGTTCTCGCCATCGGCGGCATGGGGATCACGGACAATCTCGAGATCGGCCGCCAGAGCGCCGAGGCCATCACCGCCTTCACAAAAAAAACCATCTGCCCGGACCTGTTAAAACAGGCGGACTGCCTTTTCGTCTCCTGCACCAACCTGCCCGCCGTCCGGGCCCTGTCCGCGCTTCGGGCGGCGTTTCCCGGTCTTCCCATCATGACGAGCAACCTCGCCGTCATCAACGCCGTCCGGCGGCGGCATGAGAAAAACGGCGGCTCAAATTCATACTCAAACTAATAAAAAAAGGGACCGGCTGAGAGCCGATCCCTTTTAATTTTCTGGAGCGGGAAAGGGGATTTGAACCCCCGACATCCACGTTGGCAACGTGGCGCTCTACCACTGAGCTATTCCCGCAAAGCGACGTTAAGAATAGCGAAAACGCGGGACAAGTCAATACCTTCAAGGTATTTTTGGATTGAAATAATTCAAAATCTCTTCACTTATCAGTGCTTTTCCACCTCACACTTCAAGTTTTTCGGCCAGCCAGTCCGCCGCGAGGGGACGCCAGAGGAAGGGGATGTTGTTGCAGACGTGCCCGCCCTCGGGATAGATGACGAGTTCCGCCTTTTCTCCCGCCTCCTCGACCATCTGGTACGCGTGGGATACCGGGCAGAGCCGATCTTTTTCGCCATGAATGATCAGGAGCGGCCGGTCCACGTCTTTCAGAAGGCCCCGGAGAGTGACGCCCTTGGCCATCTCGGCGGCCTCCTCCAGGCTCACGTTTCCGAACGAGACGCAAAAACCTTGGCGAGTGAGTGCGGGAAGGCCCTCCCAGCAATCGGCCAGGTCATAAAATCCGGTCACACCGATAGAGGCGCGAAGGCGTCGGTCCGCCGCGTGCGCGCGCGGGGCGTAGTAGCCGCCCGTGCTCACGCCGAGGGCGCCGATGCGCCCGGCATCGAACCTCGAATCCCCGCATACACAGTCGATCACGCTTGATACCACCACTTCGAAATCGGGACGAAGGGGAAGGTCCGTCCGCTCCCCCTGGGCAGGCCCGTCGAAGGAAACCGTCGCCATCCCCCGTGAATGAAATTCGGCCTCAAGCGTATAAAATTCCTCTTTCGTGGAGTCGAGCCCCGCGATCAGAATAACCACCGGCGCGCCCTTGCCGGTCCCCGCTCCTTTCGGGATACGGAGAATCCCGGGCAGCGCACCGCCCTCGAAGGGAATCTCCAACCGTCCGCCGGGAGGGCGGAGGCCGGGCAGCGCCCGCATGTAGCAGGCCACCTTTTTCTCCTGCGCTTCGCTCTTGAGAGCCTGATCTTCATGATAGACGAACTGGGCAAAATGGTAGGCCAGTGCGG
>CAMYJL010000101.1 GCA_947258645.1 uncultured Nitrospinota bacterium | reverse complement strand
ACTGAAGGCGGATCAAGTTCCGGCCCGTGGAGGCGGCCCAGACCTTGGCGAGCTCGGTCTTGCCCACGCCCGCCGGTCCCTCGACGAGGATGGGTTTTTTCATCCCCTCGGCAAGGTAAAGCGCCGTGCAGATTTCGGCCGAGGCGATATAGTCCTGCTTACGGAGCGAAGAGAGAACTTCGTCGGTCGTCTGATACATGGGCACCTCTTGAGCGAGGCGGGGTGAGAGGCGGCGGGGCATTTCCGTACGATGGAACAGGATCAGCCTACCACAGAAGGGCAATCCGCCCAAAGAGACATCATCGCTTCGCTGGCGAAAAAATCTGGCGAAATCGGACCGGAGGTTCTATAAATAGAGAGCGGCGCGTCGCGCGCCGGATTCTACTCGCCCGATGTGTTCTCCGTCCGCTGCATTTTCCGAAGCATCAAACCTCGGCCTCGAAACCGGCTGAAGTGTTTGCCGTTGGAGTTTTTATGAAGTCGGATCGGATCTTATGGGGAGTCGGGACGCTCATCGTCCTCCTGAGCGTGGGGCTGGGCGTTCAGGTGTTCTCCCTTTTCCGGCAGCTTGAGGAAAAAGACCGGACAATCCGTTTGCTCGGGGCCGAACTCAGGAAAAAATCTACCGGTGCGGCGCCGCTTCAGGCGGAATTGTCGAGCGAAGGAGGGAGGATGTTCTCCCTGCGGATCAAGCTGCGGGCAAAAGACAAAGAGATTGAGGATCTCAGGGACGCTCTCGTGCAAAAAGAAGGGGAACTCGACTCGGCCCGTAGCGAAGGCAGCGGGAAGAGCGAGGCCATCCAATCTCTTCGCGGTGAACTGGACGGCGCCAAAAAGAAAATGACCCGGCTGCTGGGCGAAAAAAAAGACCTGGAAAAACAACTGGCGTCGATCGAAAAAACCGCCGCAGATCGGCTGAAGGAGAAAGAGAAAGAAGTCGCCTCCCTCAAAAAAGACAACGACGCGCTGAAGGAGTCTCTCGAAGGACTCAAGCAGAGCGTCGAGATCCTTCAGAAGCAAAAGAGAAAGCTGGCCGCTCCGAGACTTCCCCGGGATGCGCGGGAGAAGGTCAAGGAGTTCGGCAGCAAATAGCCTCCGGCCGCGTACATCCATCCATATCTCAACCCCCCGGCCTTCCGCGGGCCTTCACCTCCGCTCTTGTCATCGCCGTTCCGGGCGGCTAGGGTAAGACATATACCCGAAAACCGGACGGAACCTGCCAAAAAGGGGGACGGAATCGTGAAGGTCGGGCTCTTTGTCACGAACCAGCAGCATCTCGAAACGGACATGGTCGGCGCGCTGGAAGAGCACTACGTCATGATCCGCCACATCCGCGACAACGGCTGGGACTCGCTTTTCTCCGGTCAGCATTACCTCAACGAGGGAAACAACAAGCAGCTTCAACTCGTGCCCTTCCTCGCGCGGCTGATGGCCGAGGCGGGCGAGATGACGGTGGGGCTCGGCATCCTTCTCATCAATCTTCATAACCCGGTTTACGTGGCTGAAACCGTGGCCTCTCTCGACGTCATCGCGCGGGGGAACTTCGTCTTCGGCGTCGGGCTCGGCTACCGGAAGGCGGAGTTCGACGCCTTTCAGGTGCCGAAGGGAAAGCGTGTGGCGCGCTTCGAGGAATGTCTCAATCTCGTTAAGCGCCTCTGGACCGAGGATGAGATCACCTACGAGAGCGAGGTGTGCAAGCTCGACGGCGTGACCATGAACATCCGGCCTGTGCAAAAACCGCATCCACCGATCTGGATCGCGGCCAACAACGATGCGGCCGTGGAACGGGCGGCCCGGCTCGGCGACGCCTGGTTCGTGAGCCCGCATTCGACGACGGCCACCAACCTGCGCCAGATGGCGCTCTACAAAGCCGAGCGCGAGCGGGCCGGGAAGCCGATGCCGGAGGAGATGCCGATCATCAAGGAGGTCTTTTGCGCGAAGGACCGCCGGACCGCGATTGAGATGGCGGGGCCCTACCTTGGCGGGAAGTACAAGGACTACTTCAAGTGGGGCCAGGATCAGGCCATGCCCGACGATGAGAGCTTCGATCAGTCGTTCGGTGATCTGCTGAAGGATCGATTCGTCCTGGGCTCGCCCGAGGAATGCTACGAGCAGCTTCGCCCCTACTGGGAGCGGCTCGGCGTGAACCACCTCGTCATCCGCACCCACTGGGCGGGCATGCCCCTCTCCACTGGGCTCCACAGCATGCGCTTGATCTCGAATGAGCTGATGCCCGCGCTCCGGAAAGTGTAGGAGCGGCGACGCCCCGCGCCGGAGGCCCGACGATTTCGTTTTGCCGCCATGGTGTGAACCGGGAGCGATTGCCATGGAGTGGATGGATTGGTTCGAAAATATCGATCGCCGGATCGCCGGCTGGATGGACAAGCACGGCAGACTGTTTCTCCGGCTGTCCCTCGCTGTCATTTTTATCTGGTTCGGCGCCCTGAAGTCGCTCGGAATCAGTCCGGCCGAGGAGCTGGTCAAGCATACGGTTTACTGGCTCCCGCCCGAGGTTTTTGTTCCGATACTGGGATGGTGGGAGGTGGCGATTGGCGTCGGCCTCCTGTTCCGCCCGCTGATTCGCTTCGCGCTCTTCCTGCTGTTCCTTCAGATGCCGGGGACGGTCCTGCCCCTGATCCTCCTGCCCGAGGTTTGCTTCACCAGGTTTCCCATCGGACTGACCCTGGAGGGGCAGTACATCATCAAAAATCTTATTCTGATCAGCGCCGCCATCGTCGTGGGCGGCACCGTGCGCTCCGGGGCTGACGGCGGTATACGGAGGTGGAAAAAACGTTGACGCCCCGAACCCTCCGGGCAACGCGTTACGCGGGCGGCTCGTCGCAGCTGATGAATATCATGTCGGCCGCTTCGTCGCGGTTCGGGATCAGGGCCTGATACTCCGGCGAGTTGTACCATTTCTGTATGGCGTCCTGATCGGGAAACTTGATGACCAGGGCGTTTTGATGGTGGTGCTCTCCGGTGAGTACGCCCGCCACTTTGCCTCTCAGATAAAACTCGCCGCCGTGCGCGGCGACGATCCCTCGGGCGGACTGCCCGTAGACCTTGAATTTTTCGGGGTCTCTTATAATAGAGTGAACGATCACGAATGCGCTCATTTTCGCCTCCTCCAGAAGAAACGGTATATTGTCACGGAAAATAGAGATGTCTTTTTAGCAGGTTTTTTCCCGTTCGGGGAAGCGCTCCCGGGCGTCAGGCGAAACGTGCTAGATTGGGCGGATGCAGGGAAGCGGACAGGAATACGCGAATCAAGGAGGGCAAAATGTCTGAGGACCGGATCCAAAGCAAGACGGACCTCCGGGCGCATTACGGCGAGCCCGTTCCCCGGACGGTGGAGCGGCAGCTTTCGAAGCTCGACAAGCACTGCCGCCATTTCATCTCGCTCTCGCCGTTTCTCGTGATGGCCTCGTGGGGGCCGGAGGGCGCGGACGCCTCGCCCAAGGGGGATCCGCCCGGGTTCGTCAAGGTGATCGACGATACGACCCTGCTGCTCCCGGACCGGTTCGGGAACCGGCGCGTGGATTCGATGCAGAACATCATCGACAACCCGGACGTGGGGCTCATCTTCTTCGTTCCGGGCGTGGAGGAGACCCTGCGGGTCAACGGGAAGGCCGAGATCACGACGGACGCGGCGCGCCTCGAGCCGCAGGCCGTAAAGGGTAAGGCGCCCCGGTCAGGCCTGTTGATTCAGGTGAAAGAGGCTTTTTTCCACTGCGGAAAATCGATCATCCGCTCCCGTCTCTGGGATCCCGATACGCGAATCGAGCGCAGCGCGTTCCCGACGCTCGGCCAGATTGTCGCGGACCAGGTTCCGGGCCGGAACGTGGAGGAAGAAGATGAGGTGACCGAGCGGGTGTACCGGGAGGAGCTTTACTAAGGGGGAATTCTCCCATCTGCAGCCCTTTTCAGAGATTTGCCGGGGCAACCGGGCTTTCTCCTCAATCAGGATGCGCCCCCCCCTGGCGCGTGGTATAAAATCCAGAATCCGCACAGGGACGGGATAAGCGGACCCGCTTCGGTTGCTCCGGGTTCTGTCTGCGTTTTTGGGTCTTATTCTTTATAAGGATCAGGGAAAATGGCGCCAGCCGAAAAGAAAGTCATTTCGTTCACGGTGAACCGCGAGCCCATCGAGGTGGCCGTTCCCGTGACGCGCTATCTCGTGGATGTCCTCCGCGAGGATCTTTCGATGATGGGCACGAAGCGCGCCTGCGACCAGGGCGTTTGCGGGACGTGCAGCGTCATCCTGAACGGAAAGCTCGTGAGTTCGTGCCTCACGCTGGCCGTTCGCGCCGATGGGGCCGAGATCGAAACCATCGAGGGCATGGGCAGCTTGGAGGAGGGGCTCCACCCCCTCCAAGCGAGCTTCGCCAGCCACGGGGCGACCCAATGCGGCTACTGCACACCGGGGATGATCATCTCCGCGCGGGCGCTGCTCGATGAGAATCCCGACCCCACGGAAGAAGAGATCAAGGACTGGCTCACCGGGAACCTTTGCCGGTGCACGGGGTACCAGAAGATCATCGAGGCGATTCGCGCCGTGGCCGAGGGGCGCACCGAGCCCGACCCGCCCATCGAAGTCGAGATTGTGAAAGCCTACGAGGGTTAGCTCGCATCATATTTAATCAGCGCGACCGGGCGGAGAGCTTGGTTGCGCTTTTTTTTTTAGGGCTGCGATGATTTTTCGAAAGAGGGGGTGAAAGAGATGAAAAGAATGATCGAACACGTCGCCCTTCGCGTCACCGACCTGGATCGCTCCATCGAATTCTACCGCGGGGTGATGGGGCTCAAGCCCGTGAGCCGGCGGATGATCGGCGGCGGCGCGATCGAACAGGTGGTTTTCCGCGTGGGGGAAGACGTGCTCGTTCTCTTTCACAGCAAGGAGGCCGGGGCCGCCGCGCCGGATGCGGAGGACCGTTCGGTTTCAGAAAATCTCCGGAAAAAGGCCGGCCAGAAATGGACCGGCGGGATGGACCACCTGGCCTTCTGCCTGGACGAGGAAGAGTACAACGCCGTTCTCGAGCGCCTGGGGGAGCACGGCTACAAGGTTCACCGCGGTGAGGAGCGGAATCTCGGCGCCTTCGGCGTGGGCTACGCCACGTATTTTTACGACCCGGACCACATCGAGGTCGAGATCAAGCGCTACGACGATCCGCCCGAGATGCCGGGTGACGAGTGGTACGAGACGGGCGAGAAGTTTTCGGGGTAAGCCCCCCTAGATGATCTCCCGCTTTCCGTCCGAGTAGGAGAGCTTGATCGTCACGGTGCCCTCGTTCATCAGCCACGGGCGGACGGTGAACGAGCGCGCTCCGCTTGAATGCATGGGATCGGAGGCGGCGATCTCCCGCGCCTCGGCGAGCGAGCCTGCCCGGATGATCACCATGCCGTCCCCCTCACAGCGCTTTTCGTCCACGGTCCAGTGGGGTCCGGCCCCGAACATGATCCCTCTCTTTTCCAGCTCGACCTGAAATTTCAGATGGGCTTCGAGATTTTCCATCACCGGTCCCATGCCGTTTGTGGGGGTGGTGAAGTAAACGTACATCTGCTTTTGCAGCATTTCCTTGCTGGCTTCGAGTAGATCTTCGCGGGTGACGACGGGTTCGGTCATGGGGATTATCCTTTGTCGAAGTCGTTTGTGTTTTTCAAAGAGGCGTAGGGTTTTCCCAGCAGAAAAACCGTGGTCTTTCCGGCGACGCCCTTGAGCCCGACCTCGGCGGCGGGTGGGTCGCCGCCCGGCCAGTCGAGATGGGCGTAGGCCGCGCCGGTTATCAGAAAACTGTTGCCCACCTCCTTGGTAGCGGCCTCGATACGCGCGGCCACGTTGACATGGTGGCCGAGCGCGGTAAATGCGCCTTCATCCCCCCCACCCACGTCGCCGCAGATGACGGGCCCGGCGTGCAGCCCGATGCCGACGGAGAAGCGGACGCCGAAAAACTGTTCCAGGTAAGTATCGTTGAAGGTTTCGAGATCGACGAGTATCCGCCGTCCGGCCCGGACCGCCGCCGCCACGGCTTTTGAGATGTCGTCCTCTTCGCCGAAGACGGCGAACACCCCGTCGCCCATGACCTCAACGACGCGCCCGCCAGCGTCCTCGATGGAATTCCGAACGAGCGCATGAAAGCGGCTCAGAATGTGGATCACGTCGTAGGGCAGGTTCGCCTCGGCGAAGGGCGTGAAGCTCCGGATGTCGAGAAAGAAGAGGGCGAGCGTGCGTTCCACGCCGAGAGTTCGCGGGGCGGCGTCCCTGTTTTTCCCGAGGACGAGCATGAGGTCGGTTTCGTCGCGGATGATCCGGCAGAGGCGCAGCGGGCCGCCTTTGACGTGGGCCTGACAGGCGAGGCGCACGCCGTCCGGGATGTGCATCTTCGAGGCGAGCTTTTCTTCCGCCTCGGTGCAGGGAGTGAGGTGCTCTCCGCCTTCGATGACGAGTACGCGGCAGGTGGAGCACAGCCCCTTTCCGCCGCAGGTGTGCTGGTGGGGGACGCCGCTTTTGAGGGACGCCGCGAGGACCGTCTGCCCGCCGCGTACCGGCACACGCTTTTCGTTGATCAACTCGAATTCGAACGATTTTTTTTCGCTCATGGCTGTCCCCGAGGTTCGCCGGGCCGGATCGGGACGGCGGCGCTCTTTTTCGTTGGAATCGGCGTCCCGGATGTTACCATTATTTTAAGATTTCGCTCCTGGCGGTCCGATCTCTTCCAGATTTTCCCTCGTGCGCTTTTTTCCGGACGGCGTGGTTTGGAATATGCAAATTCTGGAACCGCGCGGTTGCCCGGAAGGTTCCGGATGGGGTGGCGTTAGGCCGAAGTAAAGTGATGTTAGGCCGAAGTAAAAAGATTCCGTACTGAAATTAGCCCAAACCTACGTCCTCTTTAAAAGTGATATAGGTCACACTTCGCCTGTGACAAGCGATGCATACTGATGTCTCAATCGAGGCGCAGCAAGGGGCCCTACCCGATTTGAAGGGGAATTCTTCTCCCTGCCAACGAGGGGCCGGCCCAAGGAGATTTTAACTCGGGTTTGGCGATTTTTTGGTGGATTGTGTGCGGTGAGTCCGGGGAAGTTGAGTTATTTGTGGCTAACTCATTTTTAAGCGGTTTCAGATTACGGAACGGGATATTATTCGAGGGATGGCGGCCATGAACTCCAGGATTGAAACGGTGGGCCCAGACATTCCGATTCTAATCGCGGAATCGAGTTACACTGATCTGTCTAGTCTGAAGCAGAACTTCGAG
Organism: uncultured Nitrospinota bacterium; assembly: GCA_947258645.1. GTDB lineage: Bacteria > UBA8248 > UBA8248 > UBA8248 > UBA8248 > CAMYJL01. The sequence continues at coordinate 2,698 of CAMYJL010000101.1, read as the reverse complement.
GAGTTTTTTTTTAAAAATCTCAGCGTGACGGGCCGTGGCTACCGGGCGGTCGAGTTGGGTGCACGGCAGAAATATGAAGCCATTTTTGTTTCGAATTCCCTTGTTCATCTGGACGGTCTCCAGGTCATCCAGTCGATTCGGGAAGAGGGAGAAAATACTTCAACGCCAATAATATTTGTCTCAGACTACCAGGGAGATTCTCTTGTTGAACAGGCTTCTGCCCTGGGAGCCGACAGAACGATTTACAAGCCGGTTACCCAGACATCCTTGCGGAGCCTCCTGGAGGATGTTCTCGATATCCACATCATCACAGAGTCCGAGGAAAAGGACAGGGTAAGGGACGCCATGAAAGAAGTCCGGATAGTGGTAGAATTCGCTAAAAAACTTCGGATGGAAGGAGACTATGAATTGGCCCATGAGGCCTTTCGGAAAGCGCTGGCTGAGACGCTTTGCGGCCTGGCAGAGGTTTACCTGTCGAAAGGTGATAAAGAGGGCGCCGATAAGATTCTTGAGGAAGCGAAGAAGATCGATAATGAAGTCAGTAAAAATTTCGAAGTCCGAGAGGAGTCCTTCGTCGAGCAGGGAAAAATATGGCTTCAGAAAAAGCAATACATCGGCGCGAGGGCGGAGTTTCAGGCCGCGCTCACCTTGAACGAAGGTAACATCACGGCGCTTTTCGGGCTGGGCGAGGCGCTCTACGGCCTGAATGAGCTGGACGAAGCCAAAGAGGTTTTCGAGCGGATCATGGCGTCGAAGGCGCCCGTTCACGATCCGCAGATGTACAAGGATATCGGAATGATTGCCTGCAGGGGCAAGCATTTCGACCTGGCGCACAAGGCGCTCGACCGGGCGGCGAAGATATTCCCGTCCGATTCCAAGGTGTTTTACTGCAAGGCGGTGGCCTTCGTCGCGGCGGGCGATTTTGAGGATTCGATTCCATATCTGAGTAAAGCGTTGCAGCTTGAGCCGGCATTCGCCGAGGCCAGGGCCCTCGAGCACAAGGTGGGGGAATGGTTGAAAGGAGCGAATAAAAAGACGACCGAAGAGGTAGTCGTTACCTAGGAAGAGCACATTTTTTCCCCTGCCCCGCACCTCCGATGACTCACCCCGAATTTCCCTGTTTGAGGGGCACCCCCCGGCCAGGTCCGGTTTGACGCTTGGTGGCGGCTGACCGCTCGCGGCGGCCGGCGTGTCTATCGTCTCCGGCCGGACAATCATGAATAGCGAGGGAGCGGGCCGGCGAGCCTTGCTCCTTTTTTGTTGCCTTGAATATCTCACCCGGATTTGTCTGAGAGAGGAGCGGAAGACGAGTCGCGAAACGAGTCGCGAAGAGGAGGAAATCGGATGAGGTTGTACGACCCGAAGAGAATTCTCGTGCCGGTGGATTTATCCCTGATGAGCAAGGAGGTTCTCCGGGTCGCCATTGAGATCGGAAAGCACCGCGACGCGGGATTTCGAACGGGTGAGCGGGTATTATTATAATGGCTTTAACGCAATTCTGAATTTTTTATTTTGTATTTTGCCCACCGCGCTAACAACTTTTAGTTATCTTTTAACATTTTCATAATATATTAGTCTATCTATTAACCGATATTGTATATGTGATGCAGCCAATGGAACGGGATGCAAATTGAAAGAAAACCGATGGAGTGGAAATCAGGGGACTGATGGTGGCCGCGCTTGGCTTGAGAGGGTTCATTTTCAGTCTTTGGGTCGGGTACTTAAGAGCCCCAGCGTGGATGTCGGTTGAGAAAATGGACGTGAAAAGTATTCTGGCTTACTTGGCTGCCTGCTTCATGAAAGGTGCTGGCGATGGGCCGAACGGCGAAAAAGGTGGATCTGGACATCCCAATTCTGATCGCGGAGTCGAGCTATGCCGATCTTTCGAGTCTGAAGCAAAATTTCGCGCAGCTTTTCCTCAAAAATATCAGTTCGACGGGCCGTGGTTACAAGGCGATCGAGCTGAGCAAGCGGCAGAAATATGAAGTCATTTTCATCTCCAATCCTCTCGTGCAGCTGGAAGGTTTCTCGGTCATTCAGGAGATGCGGGAAGAGGGGGAGAATATTTCAACACCGATCGTATTTGTTTCAGAGTTTAAGGGAGACACGGCAGCCGGGAAGGCTTCGGTTCTTGGAGCCGATAGAACAATTTGCAAGCCCATCACCCAGGATTCCCTGCGGAGCCTCTTGGAAGACATTCTCAATATCCTCATCATCACGGAGACTGAGGAAAAGGATAGGATACATGACGCCATGAGAGAGGCCCGGGTAGCGGTCGAGTTTGGCCGGAAGCTTCGAAGGGACGGAGACTATGAGCTGGCCTACGATGCGTTCCGGAGTGCGCTGGCCCAGGTGTTCTGCGGCTTGGCGGAGGTTTACCTCTCGAAAGGTGACAAAGAGGGCGCTGAGGAGATTCTCAAGGAAGCGGAGAAAATTGATTCCGAGGCCAGGAAGAATTTCCAGGTTCGTGAGGAGTTCTTCGTCGAGCAGGGGAAAATATGGCTGCAGAAAAAGCAATACATCGGCGCGAGGGCGGAGTTTAAGGCCGCGCTTACCTTGAATGAAGGTAACATCACCGCGCTTCTCGGCCTGGGCGAGGCGCATTACAGCCTGAATGAGCTGGGCGAGGGGAAAGAGGTTTTCCAGCGGGCCATGGAGTCCAATAGCGCCTCTGTGGACTCACAGATATTCCAGCAGA